>JBBRZY010000069.1:0-11665 GCA_038252885.1 Anaerolineales bacterium
GTGGCCTCAATCACAATATCGACGCCCATGTCGGCCCATTTGATGTTAGCCGGCTCGCGCTCGGCCGTGATCTTGATGACCTCATCATCCACCACCAAATTGCCGTCCTGCACTTCGACTTTGCCGTTATACGGCCCATAGGTCGAGTCGTACTTGAAGAGGTGGGCGTTGGTGGCCGTGTCAAACAAGTCGTTAACCGCCACTACCTGGACTGCATCGGGGTGGCGCGCGTTTATCGTCCGCAGCACCTGCCGCCCAATGCGGCCAAAACCGTTAATACCAATTTTTGTCGTCATGCTAATGATCTCCTTAGATCGCGTGCGATCTCATAAAGGCTGGGTCGGGCGGCGCTCACAGCGATTGAGCGCGCTCGGCTTCGGCCTGAGCGAGTAAGTTGAGGAGCGCGGCGGCGGTCTTCTGGGCGTCGTGCCGCCAGGGGCGCTCGGTGTCGGCCAGGTCGGCCAGCACCAGGCGGCGCGTGCCGTTGACCGGCGGGTCTACCGACACCCAATTCAGGCGCGGCAGCAATTGGCCGCGCTGCACGTTGTTCGCCAGCACCACCGGGAACAGGCTGGGCCGGGTGTGCCGCTCGATGGCCTGGACATGCGCCAGGACTGTGTAGCCGTCAGTCTCGCCGGGCTGTGTGGCCGTGTTGGCGACGTAGACCTTGAGCGCACGGCTAGCGGCAATGGCGGCGGCCAGGTCGGGCACCAGCAAATTCGGCAGCAGGCTGGTATACAAGCTGCCGGGGCCAAGCACAATCAGGTCGGCCTCCAGCAGCGCCCGGATGGCGGCGGGATAGGCGGCCACGGCCTCGGGTTGGAGGTAAACGCGCTGGATCGCGCCTTCGGCCAGTGGGATGCGCGACTCGCCTTCCACCCGGCTGATGGCCTCGCCCGCCTGCGCCAACTCGCCCACCAGCGTCACATTGCTCAACGTGGAGGGCAGCACCTGCCCGCGAATGGCGAGCACCCGGCTACTCTCGACCAGCGCGCGCTCAAAGCTGCCGGTGACCTCGGCCATGGCGCTGATGAACAGGTTGCCGAACGAGTGTCCGCCCAGGCCGTCGTCGCCGCCGAAGCGGTATTGAAAGAGCTGGGTGGTCAGCGCCTCATCATCGGCCAACGCGGCGATGCAGTTGCGAAAGTCGCCGGGGGGCAGCACACCCAGCGCGCGCCGCAAACGGCCCGATGAGCCGCCGTCGTCGGCCACGGTGACGATGGCCGTCAGGTTCGAGGTGTGCGCTTTCAGGCCGCGCAGCAGAGTCGAAAGGCCAGTACCGCCGCCAATGGCGACGATCTTAGGGCCGCGCCCACGCCGCCGGTGTTCACTAACGGCGGTGGCCACATCTTGCCCAGGGCGCACGAACGGCGCCAGGATCGCATGCTGGATCTGGGCGACGGCAATCAGCATGGCCACCAGGCCCAGCCCGCCAAACAGCGCCGCCCGCCCGAGCAGCGGGAGGAAAGGCAGCGTTAGCGCGGCGGCCCCGACCGGCAGGACGCCCGTGCGGTAGAGGTCGAGCAGGAGGAAAGCTGCCCCAATGCCAACCAGCGTAGCGCCCGCAATTAATAGCAGCAGCCAGCGCTTGACGCCCATGCCGGGCACCAACCAGCGCAGCCGACCTTGCCACCCTGCTGAGCTGAAACGCGATTTATCCATCCCTACCGTGGTTCCACCAGCCGGCCGCAGCCGTCAGATTAACCTTTGGGATGATAGCAGAGATAAAAGAGGCGGTCAAAGGCGGTTGACGTTCCCCCAGCCGCACCTATAATCCATTTGTTATGCATCCAAACAAGCGAGTCGCCCTGGGAGGTGGTATGGCGAATTTGGCATTGATGGAAAAATTGACCGTCGCGGCGCCGACGAAGATCGTGTTGTTGGTGATGGATGGCCTGGGCGGTCTGCCGATGACCGAAGGCGGCCTGACCGAATTGGAAACCGCCCACCGGCCGAACATGAACCGGCTGGCGGCGGAGGGGACGCTGGGCTTGAGCGTGCCGGTGACGCTGGGGGTGGCCCCCGGCTCTGGCCCGGCCCACCTGGCGATGTTCGGCTATGACCCGATTCACTTTGACATCGGCCGGGGCGTGCTGGAAGCGTTTGGAATTGGTGTGCCAGTCGGGCCGCAAGACGTGGCGGCGCGCGGCAACTTCTGCACGGTGGACGCGGCCGGCAACATCACCGACCGGCGCGCGGGGCGCATCAAGACCGAGGCGGCCGCGCCAATCGTGGCCAGGCTGGCCCAGATCAAAATCCCCGACTGCGAAGTCGAGGTCGTGGCTGTTAAAGAATATCGCTTTGTGGTGGTTTTCCGGGGCGCAGGACTTTCGGCCGAGGTGGACGAGACCGACCCCCAGCGCACGGGTGTGCCGCCGCTGCCGGCGGTCGCACGCAACGCGGCGGCCCAGCGCACCGCGGATGCGGTGAACAAGTGGATCGCGGCGGCGCGCGAGGCCATTAAAGACGAGCCGTACGCCAACGCGCTGACCTTGCGCGGCTTCTCGGGCGACCCGAACCTGCCTAAGTACCACGACGTATATAAGCTGCGCGCGGCTTGCACCGCGGTTTACCCGATGTATAAGGGCGTGAGCCAGTTGGTGGGCATGCACGTGGAAAAGTTCGCGGGCGACACACCGGCGGATGAGTTCGCGCATGTGAAGACGATTTGGAACGACTATGATTTCTTCTTCATCCACGTGAAGCCGACCGACTCGCGCGGCGAGGACGGCGACTTCGCCGGCAAGGTGAAGGTGATTGAGCAGGTGGACGCCGCCCTGCCCGCGCTATTGGCCCTCAAGCCAGATGTGCTGATCATCACCGGCGACCACTCGACGCCGGCCAAGCTGATGTCGCACTCGTGGCACCCGGTGCCGCTGCTGCTGTGGGCGCCGGCCACGCACATGCGCGACGCCTGCGCCGAGTTCGGCGAGCGGGCCTGCATCAGCGGCGGCTTGGGGCGCTTTCAGGCGACCGACCTGATGCCGCTGGCGCTGGGCCACGCCCTGCGGCTAGAACGGTACGGGGCTTAGGTGTCTACATGGGGGGTGCGGCCGGCCACAAGCGCCGGCCGCATGCGATTAACCAGAAGGCAGTGCTCCGTGCCCCGCGCATGATCAGCGAGAAGCAGTTTGACACCGGCGCCGTGGTCTTGAACTTCGTGGAGGGGCAGGCGTCGGGCGTGCCGCTGGTGCTGCTGCACGACTCGGCCGCGAGCTGGGCCGCGCACCAGGCGATGCTGCCCGCGCTGGCGTTGGGCTGGCACGTGTGCGGGCTCGACCTGCGCGGGCACGGCAAGAGCGGCCGCACGCCGGGCCACTACCGGCTGCTGGACTACGCCGGCGACGTCATCACCTTCATCCGCCAATATCTGCGCGGGCCAGCAGCGGTCTATGGGCATGGGCTAGGCGGGCTGATTGCGATTGCCGTGGCGGGTCAGGCCACGGAGGCGGTGCACGGCCTCATTCTGGCCGACCCGCCGCTGTTCTACCGCCACCACCGGGTGCTCGACACGCAATGGGGCAAGGCGCTGAGTGTGACATACTCCGCGCTGGGCGGCACTGGCAGCGTAGAGGGCATTGCGCGACGGCTGGCCGAAAGCGAGAATCAAGCCGATATCGCGACCCAGCGCACGCGGGCCGAGCGCCTGAAGCGGGTGGACCCGGAGACGCTAAAGGGGCTGCTGGCCCACCAGCACATGGACGGCTTCGACATGGGGGCGCTGCTGGCGCGGGTGTGCTGCCCGACGCTGATCATTCAGAGTGATGCGGCGCGGGACTCGGTGCTGACGGACGAAGATGCGGCTTTTGCGCGCTGGCACTTGCGCCAATGTCAGCAGGTGCGGCTGGCGGACGTGGGCCATAATCTGCACGCCGACGCGCCGGACACGGTGATCAAGCTGCTGGAGACTTTCAGCCGCGATGTAACCGGGCTGGGGGTGCTGTAGGGGCGCGAAGGCAAAAGATTCGCCGCGATCAAGGCCGGCGCTGGCAGGGCCGGGGAATACCAACCCAAGAGTGAAGATCGTAACGGCTATGGCAACGCTTGAGCCAAAGGCCACCCCACGTGGGGTGGCCCCGCCCCGGCGGCCGGAACAGCAAGGCCTGCCCCAGACCGGGCGAATACCACCGCGCCACCGGTGGCCGCCCGGCATCGGACCAATAACATGGATGAACTGTCTTTTGCCTCGCTTCTGACTGTCGTTGGCCTCGCGTTTATCGTGCCGCTGGTGCTGGCGCGATTCAAAGCGCTCAATTTGCCCGTCGTCGTCGGTGAAATCTTGGCCGGGATCGTGGTCGGGCGCAGCGGACTGGGCTGGGTGCAGGCCCATGACCCGGTGCTGGAGCTGCTGGCCGAACTCGGCTTCGTCTTCTTGATGTTTCTGTCGGGCATGGAGATTGACTTCTCAAGCCTGGGCCTGACACGGGCGGCGGGCACGCGGCCGGCGCGCAAAGGCTGGGGGCCGGTGCCGCTGGGCGCGCTGAGCTTTGGGCTCACCCTGGTCCTATCTACCTTAATTGGGCTGGGGTTCGCCGCGGGCGGTTTTGTCCGCAACCCGTGGATGATGGCATTGATCCTGTCGACCACGTCGCTGGGTGTGGTCATGCCTATCTTGAAAGAACGGGGGCTGATCGGCGGGCGGCTGGGGCAAACGCTGATGATCGCGGCGATGATCGCAGACTTCGCCACCATGCTGCTGATTACAGTGCTGGTGGCGGTACTGTCGAGCGGTTTCACGCTGGACATCCTGCTCATCGGCTTACTCTTCGTGGCGTTCTTCGTGATGTACAAACTGGGCACGCGCTTCTTCAACCGACTGCCGGGCGTCCGGCGGGTGTTTGAGGAACTCAGCCAGGCCTCGACTCAGATTAAGGTGCGCGCCGCCTTCGCGCTCATGCTGATCTTCGTGGCGCTGTCGGAGGCACTGGGGACAGAGCTAATTCTAGGCGCGTTCCTGGCGGGTGCGGTGCTGTCGCTGCTGCGCACACCCGACGATGCCGGCCTGGGCCACAAGTTGGAAGCCATCGGCTTTGGCTTTTTCATTCCGATCTTTTTCATCATGGTGGGCGTGGGGCTGAACTTGACGGCCCTGGCCGATTCGCCGCAGGCCATCTGGCTGGTGCCGCTGCTGCTGGGGGCGGCGATCGTGGTGAAGCTGGTACCGGCGCTGGTTTTCCGCCTGAGCTTCAGTTGGCGCGAGACTATGGCGGCTGGCGTGCTGCTGTCGGCGCGCCTGTCGCTCATTATCGCCGCGTCGGCAATCGGCCTGCGGTTGGAGGTCATTAGCGAGTCGGTTAATGCGGCCATCATCCTAGTCGCCATCTTGACCGTCACGCTGGCGCCCTTGATCTTCGGGCGGCTCATCCCGCATCGCAAGAGCGGGGTGGCGCCGATTGTCATCGCCGGCACGGGGGAATTCGGACTGTCGGTGGCGGAACGGCTGAAGGCGCATGGCGAGCCAGTGGTGGTGATCAGCGCGGACGCAGATGGCTTGCAGCGAGCGCGCAAGCGCCACCTGGAGGCGGTGGAAGCACACATGGATCAACCAGACCCAGCGGCCGCGCCTTATCTGGAGGCGGCGCGGGCGGTCATCTGCACCGATTCTGAGAATGACTTCAACTTTCTGGTTTGCCAGGTGGCACGCGAGACCTACGGCATTGACCACGTGGTCGTGCAGGTGAACGATCCACAGGAACGGCTGCGGTTCGAGCAGTTGGGCGTGTTTACCATGAACCCGGCGCTTGACCGGGTGGCGCTGTTTGCATTGGTGGGGCGCAATCCGGTGCTGTACCAACTGATCACGCGTACCGACGACGACAAGGAATTTGCGGAGGTGGTGGTCAACGAGGGACACTTCGCCGGCCAGGCATTGCGGCAATTGGAACTGCCGGGCGATCTACTGGTGCTGGCGGTGCACCGGGGCGGCGAGCTCGTGGTGCCGCACGGCAACACGCAACTGCAGAGAGGCGACCGGCTGACCGTGGTGGGGTCGCTCGACGCGATTGACGCCGTGCGCCGGCTGTTGGTTGAGGATGCTAGCGGGGCTTAAGCCGCCGGCACTATTTGAGGCCCCACCAAGCGATGGCGCCGAGGCCCAGCGCTTCGAGGATGGCCGCGCCGCCGACGAACAGGAAGGCGTCGGACCAGAAACGCAAGGGGAAGAGGCGGATGAGCGAGTCGGACCACAGGAAGGTCCAGGTGTTGTCGGCAAAGAACACCTTGTGAAAGTCAGTGAAGAAGGTGTTGAAGCTGACGAGCACGAAGAAGACCACGATTGCCAGCAGCGCCAGCGTGAGGCCGGAGCCGCTGAGCAGCGAGCCGCGCAAGTTGGCGCGCTGGCCGTAGTAGTGGAACAGCCCCACCGACGCTAACACCAGCACGCCGGCCACGACCCAAAGGCGCAGCGCCCAGGTGGTGACGTTCTTGACGTCGAGCATGTGCTGAAGCTCGCGGTCGTTGTAGAAACGGTTGCAGTCGCCGTCGAGGTAGGCCGGGCAGGACTCGGGCGGGGCGACGACGCCGGGCGCGAAGCGCAGCGCGGCCAACCACTCAATGCCCTGATCATTCAACAAGTAGTCAATCGAGAGCTTGGAGTATTTGAGGCGGTCTTCGAGACTGATGCCGTAAAGGTCGGCCGGGAAGCCAGACACGCCGTACTCGATGGTCGGGAACAGGTGCGTCATGAGCAGCCGGACGTTGGTGAGGGTGAGGACGACCGGCAGCAGGGCGATGATGATGAGGCGGCAGGTGAAGATGAGCCAGGCGGGCATGGTGCGCATTCAATCTCCGATACGGGGTTACGGCAGTGCGGCGGGATTATAGCAGGGGAGCGATTAGCTCAACCCGGCTACTTAGACAATTGGTAGTTGCCGCCGCTCAAAATGAAGTCAATGACAATTGAGTTGGTAAGCTGCTCAATCGGCGCCCAGTCGTCGGTGAAGACGGTGCTTGAAACCGGCGTGGGCTGCAGGTTGTCCACCGCGCGGGCCACGGCGTCGCGCAGCAGTTGCGGGGTGGCGTCGGTCATTAGCGCCAGGTTGGCGGCCAGGTTGCCAACCTCAGTCGGCTGGACCGTGGCGTAGACGATGCTGTTGAACGTGTCGGGCACGTCCACCACATAAACCGAGGGAAAGACGCTTTTCAGCGTGCCGACCATGGCCTCGATCAGGCGGCGGTCGGTGAAGGTGCGGCCGACGTTGATCACCAGCGCGCCGTCGGCGGTCAGATGATCGCGCGCCTCGGTGAAGAATTCTCGGGTGGTCAGATGCCAGGGGATGTACGGCAGGCGGTAGGCGTCTACGCCGATGACCGAGTAGGTGTGCTTGGAGTTCGCCAGCGCCCAGCGGCCGTCGGCGACAATGACGTTCAAGTTCGGCTCGTTCATGTCGAAGTAGCGCCGGCCCAGGTCGACAATGGCCGGGTCGATCTCCATGCCGTCAATTGGGATCGGGCCGTAGACTTGGGTGTACTGCTTGGAGATCGTGCCGGCGGCCAGCCCGACCAGCGCCAGGCCGCTCACCTGGCCGGGGAGGTGCGGCGGCGCATTGAAAAACGGCGCGGCCAAGAAAAAGTCCCAGGTGCCGAAGGTCTCTGAGTTGGCGGGGTTGTAGATGGAGTGGATGCCCTGCCCCTCGTTGAGCAATAAGTAACGCGTGCCCTGACGCTCGACCACCTGGATGAAGTTGTAGGCCGACTCCTTCTCCTCCAACAGCCCGGCGGTGGGCCGGAGCGAGCCGGAGATCGTTAAGAAGGCCAGCACGGCGACGGCCAGCGGCATCCACAGACTGATGAGCGCGCGCCGCCGGTTCACCTGCCACAGCCCGCCCAGCGCCACGAGCATCAGCACGCCCGAGAAGAGCATGAAGGTGCGCAGTGTGCCGAGCGTGGGGATCAGCCACAGCGTCGGCGCGAACGTGCCGACAATTGAGCCGATGGTCGAGATGGCGTACATGCGGCCCGACACCTGCCCGGCGTGGCGCGAGTCGGTCAACGCCAGGCGGATGGCGAAGGGCGAGACGCAGCCCAGCAGCGTGACGGGCACCGAGAACAGCACCAGCACCGCCAGGAATGAGCCGCCCAGCACGGGCGCATCGAACGCCTCCATGGCCGTGGCCGCGAAGGTGAGCACCGGGCGCGCTACCAGCGGCGCCAAGCCAGAAGTGAAGGCGGCCCAGGTCAGCAGCGTAAAGAAGGTCAGCGGGTGCGGTGAGCGGTCGGCCCAGCGCCCGCCGATGAAGTAGCCGGCCGTGAGGTAGAGCAAGATCAGGCCGATGATGTTGGCCCACACCAAATTGCTGGTGCCGAAGACGTTGCCCAACAGCCGGCTGGCGGCCAATTCGACGGCCAGGGTGGTCATGCCGCCGGTGAAGACCGCCAGGGCCAGGTAACGAGACGAGATTGATTTCAAGAGTTGTCCTTGTGGACAGCCCGGCGACAGCCGCCAGAGCCGCGTGGCTGGCATTATACCTGTTGGGCGACGGCACCTGCCACCATGCAAAACCGGGCGGCGGAGGGGCCGCCCGGCGGGTGTGCGCTTGTCTCAGTGTCGCTCAGGCCGGCACTGCGCCGCCAAAGCGCTGGGAGGCGAAGGAGCCAAACGACAGGGCCGAAACTATGTCTTGGCCGTAGGCGATGCGAAAAGCGGGGATGCCGGCGCTCCACAGGGCCGCGACCGTGCCGGCGTTGGCGTTGTAGCCGCCAAAGGTCGAGGCGTCGATCACCACGGCGATGACGCGCAGGCCGTGGCGCTTGAGGGCCTGCGCCCCGAGCACCCACTGCATGTCGCCGGAGGCGGTGACCAAGATCACGGTTGTCCAGCGCGGCAGCTGTTGGGCCTCAATCGAGAGGGCATCGCGCAGCGAAATGCGGCTCTGAGCGCGAAACATCGCCAGCGTTTCGAGCATCTTGGTCAACTGGCGCTCGCCCCGGTCGGGCTGCACCACATCGCGCTGCTGGCCGTAGGTGAGCAGGCCCACGGTGCGGTCGCGGCGGACGAAGTACTGTGCCAGCGAGGCCGTGACTGTGACGGCGTACTCCTCGGTGCTGGGCGGCAGCGTCACCTTGTCGGCGCGGCTGGGCCAGAGCACGTCAATCGGCCGCTGCTCCGGTTCGGGCGCGGGCAGGCTGGCCTGCACCTCGCGGTCACCGTCGAGGAACAGCCAGATGTCGGAGAGCGGGTCGAGCTCAAATTCCTTGACGATCAGCCGGTCGCGGCGGGCGGTCGAAGCCCAGTGGATGCGGTTGAACGAGTCACCGGGGGCGTAGTCGCGCACGCCGGCCGCGTTGGCGGTGACGTAGTGCGTGCGCCGCCGCAGCGCGTCGCCGCCGGGCATGGGGCCGAGGGGCAGCGTGAAGTCCGGCAGGTCGACCGTCATGGGGT
Source organism: Anaerolineales bacterium (assembly GCA_038252885.1). GTDB lineage: Bacteria > Chloroflexota > Anaerolineae > Anaerolineales > UBA6663 > JADZEK01. Next base: position 9,380 of record JBBRZY010000069.1, read on the forward strand.
AGACCACGATGTGCGTGGTCTGCGGCACGGCCCGCGTCACCTGGAATAGGCCGAACGGGTCGCCGGAGGTCAGCGCGAGCGGCCCGAGCCGGAAGCGCCCGCGCTCGCGGCAGAGGGTGCGCACCACCCAGACCCGCTCACGCTGCGGGCCAAGCGAGTCGACCACCAGGCTAGCTTCGTGGCCGGGCAGATTAGATTGATCGCGCACTTCGAGCCAGAGCTTGGGGACGGGGCTGGTGTTACGCACCGACAGGCGTTCTTCCAGCGGGCGGCCCACTTGCGCGCGCAGCGCGCGCGTGTGGCGACCGATGCGGATGCGGTTGATGCCGGTCCAGGTCCACACAGCGGCCACGACAATGATAGTCAGCCACAAATAGACCAGATTGTAGAATAACTGACGGCCAGTAACCAACGCCCCAATCAGGCAGGCGGCCAGCAGGCCAAAGACGACGAGGCGGCGCGCAACCATTAGACCGGCTCGCCGTCAGGAGCGCCGCAGCGTGCTGCCGCCCGGCACCGGCACGGCGGCCACAATTTCGCGGATGACCGAACGCGTTGAGACGTCTTTGATGCGCGCCGCCGGCCCGACGATGACGCGATGCGCCAACGCGGCGTCGGCCAGCGCCTTGATGTCGTCGGGGATGACATAGTCGCGGCCGTGCAGCGCGGCCCGCGCCTGCGATGTGCGGAAGAGCGCCAGGCTGCCGCGCGGACTGGCCCCCAAGTAGACGTCGGGGTGCTTGCGCGTCTGGGTCACGATCTCCACTAAATAGGATTTGATGGCCGAGTCCACGTGGATCTGCCGCACCGCGGCCTGCGCCGCCAGCAGCTCTTCCAGACTAATGACCTGCTCCAATTTCTCGATCGGGTGCGCGAATTGCTGCCGGTCGAGCACGTCGATCTCGTTGGCAGTGCTGGGGTAGCCGAGCGAGAGGCGCAGCAAGAAGCGGTCGAGTTGGGCCTCCGGCAGCGGAAAAGTGCCTTCGTACTCGATGGGATTTTGGGTCGCCAACACCATGAAAGGCTTCGGCAATTGATGCGTCACGCCGTCCACGGTCGTCTGCTTCTCTTCCATCGCTTCGAGCAGCGCCGCCTGGGTCTTGGGGGTGGCGCGGTTGATCTCGTCGGCCAGCACGATCTGGGCCATGATCGGCCCGGCCCGGAACTCAAATTGGCGCGTCTGCTGGTTGAAGATCGAAACGCCGGTCACATCGCTGGGCAGCATGTCGGGCGTAAACTGAATGCGGTTGAAGCTGGTGCCGAGCGAGCGCGCCAGGGCCTTGGCCAGCATGGTCTTGCCCACGCCGGGCACGTCCTCGATCAGCAAGTGGCCCTGGCACAACAGCCCCACCAATGTCAACTGCACTTCGGAGGTCTTGCCGACGATGATCTTTTCGACGTTCTCCAGCAGCCGATCGGCGACTGCCTGGATAGACACATACGTGTGGTCGGGGGTTGTATTCACACAAGCTCCTAGGGTTGGGCAGTGAGGCGCCCTCGTCTGGCCGAGGGCCTCAGATAATACCGCTCACGCGAACAATCGGTTCAGCGGCCGCGCACGCGCCGATAGCTCAGCCGCGCCACAGTGTAGAGCGCGCGGTAGACCTCGGTGCGCGAGATCTTCGATTGCCCCATCGTCCGATCGCGAAACTGAATCGGCACCTCGGCCACGTGCCAGCCGCGGCGCTCCACCAGATACAGCAGCTCGATCAGAAACGAATAGCCAGACGAGAAGATGGTGTCGATCGGCAGCGACTCGAGCACGGCCCGGCGGTAGAGCCGAAAGCCAGCGGTCACGTCGCGGGCATGCAGGTTGAGCGCCAAGTGGGCCGTCAGGTTGGCGCTTCGGCTCAACGCCCGGCGCAGGGGCGGCGAATCGACGGCGCGCCCGCCCGGCACATAGCGCGACCCGATCACCAGATCGGCCGTCGCCAACTGCGCCACCATGGCCGGGATATGGCTGGGATGATGCGAGAAGTCGGCATCCATCGTCAGTACCGCGCCCGCGCCCTCTGCCAAAGCGACCTTGAAGCCGGCGACATAGGCCGTGCCCAACCCGAGCTTGCCGGTGCGATGAATGACGGCCACACGTTCTGGCTGCGCGGCGGCTAACCGGTCGGCCAGTGGGCCCGTGCCGTCGGGTGAGTTGTCGTCGACCACCAACAGCCGCAGCGCCAACGGCAGCGCCAGCAGTTGCGGCACAAGTTGCTCGATGTTTTCGACCTCATTGTAGGTCGGGAGCACGACCACAATTGGTTCAAGAGCGGGCGCGCTAGGTGGCGACGA
>JBBRZY010000070.1:0-11618 GCA_038252885.1 Anaerolineales bacterium
CCCCCGTGCGAAACCGGGGGCCGGTGGTGGCGGGCGCGGCCAGCGCCGGATGCACCTGCAGTAGCCGCAGCGCCGCCGGCGGGCCAGGGTCAATGGGGATCGGGAAGAAGTGTGTGGCCGCGCGGCTCTGCCCAGAGATGGTCTGCACATCCGGCGCGATGTTGCCCAGCAGAAAGGCGGGCAGGTGGGCGGTGAGCACGGCCGCCACTTCCGCCCCCAGATCGGGGTGGGCGAGCAACTCGGGCACGGTGGCGAGGTGGGTGAAGGGTGTGGGCATCGGGGCCGGTGAGCGTAAGACTGGTCAAGTATAATTCAGGTATGCGGCAGCCACCCACACTCACCCACCCGCGGCGCATGACCCTGGCTCGGATGTTGGCCGCGCTGGCGGCGCTGCTGCTGGCCGTCACGGCGGCGCGCGGCGCGGCGGCCCAAAGCAGCGGCGGGGCGCTGGTGCTGGCCATCACTGGCCCGCTGACCCCCGTGCACAGCCTGTACCTGGCGCGCGGGCTGGCACTGGCCGAGAGCGACGGCGCCCAAGTTGTCATCCTGCAGCTCAACACCCCCGGCGGCCAGATCTTGCTGATGGATAAGCTGGTGGCCCAAATTCGTGCCAGCGCCGTGCCGGTGGTCGTGTTCGTCTCACCGCGCGGGGCCACGGCCGGCAGCGCCGGCACGCTCATCACCCTGGCTGGGCACGCCAACGGCATGGCCCCCGAGACCGTCATCGGCGCGGCCAGCCCGGTCGGCGGCGGCGGCGAAGACATCTACACCACGCTCGAAACCAAGATCAAAGAAGACCTCAAGGCCCACATCCGCAACCTGACGGCCGGGCGCCCGGCCGAGGCCACCGCGCTGGCCGAGGCGATGATCGAAAACGCCAGGGCCGTCACCGGCCAAGAAGCCTACGCCGTGGGGCTGGTCGACTTCCTGGCCGCCGACGTGCCCGACCTGCTGCGCCAGCTCGACGGCCGCACGCTGACCACGCTCGATGGCCGGTCGCACGTGCTGGCCACCGGCGGCGTCGCCGTCACCGCCGTCGGGCTGAGCCTGGTCGAGCAACTGCTCGACATTCTGGACAACCCCAACGTGGTGTTTGTGCTGCTGACACTGGGCGCGCTGCTGGTCGTCACCGAGCTGTCCAGCCCCGGCGGCTGGGTGGCCGGCTTCTTGGGGGCGGTCTGCCTGATCCTGGCCTTCTACGGGCTAGGCGTGCTGCCGGTCAACTGGTTTGGGCTGCTCTTCATTGGGCTGGCGTTTGTGCTGTTCGTGCTGGAGGTCAATGCCACCACCCACGGCGCGCTGGCGGCGGCCGCCATTGGCTCGTTCATCCTGGGGGCGCTGGTGCTGTTCAACTCGCCCGGTTCGCCCAGCTTCTTCCGCGTCAACGTGCCGCTGGTGGTCGTCACCGCGCTGGTGCTGGCGGCGGCCGTCTTGGTGCTGCTGACGTTTGGGCTGCGCGCCCAACGCCGGCCGGTGGTCGATGCCATCAAGAGCCTGGTCGGCCAGGTGGGCGAGGTGCGCACGCCCGATTCGATCTACGTGGCCGGCGAAATGTGGTCAGCTGAGCCGGCCGAGGGCGAGCCGGCGGGCCTGGTGCCCGGCCAAAAAGTGGTCGTGGAGGCCCGGCGTGGGCTGCGGCTGCTAGTGCGCCGCAAACCCGATGGCCCGGCCGAAGCCTAAACCGGGCGGTTGACAGGCTAATCTTCCTAGTTGCCATTCGCGCATAAGGCGTCTATACTCCGCATTAATTACCCCCAAGACAATGGGGTTCACGGCTAAGGAGGCGATATGCAGTCTTCAGGCAGTTATCGGCTGACGGTCAGGCAAGGCCCCGTACCGGGCAAAATCTTTGAGTTGGCCAAAGATATGATGACCCTCGGCCGCGATGTCAACAACGATCTGGTCATCAACGATTCTGAGGTCTCGCGCAACCACTCGCGCCTGACGTCCCAGTCCGGCGGCTATCTGATCGAGGACCTCGCCAGCACCAACGGCACGTTCGTCAACGGCCAGCGCCTGATCGGCCCCAAGCTGCTGAACGCCGGCGACGTCGTTGGCCTGGGTGAGACGATCGTGCTGGAGTACGGCTACGTGGCCGACAGCGGCGCGACCGTGATCGCCTCCGCGCCGATGCCGATGGCCCCGCGCGTGGTCGACCCGCCCACCGCCCAGCCGGTGATGCCAGAGCCCATGCACGAGCCGATGCACGAGCCGATGCACGAGCCGATGCCTGAGCCGATGGCACCGATGATGGCCGAAACACCCATGATGTCGGAACCGATGATGAGCAGCCCGGCCCCGGCCATGAGCAGCACGCCGCCCATGATGAGCAGCACGCCGCCCATGATGAGCAGCACGCCGCCCATGATGGGCGCGCCGACCGATAGCATGGGCGCCAGCACCAGCAACATGAACACGCCGCCCATGGCCCCACCGCCCCCGATGGACATGGCTCCCAAGAAGAACAACCGCAACATGTATATCGGCATTGGCTGCGGCTGCCTGACGCTGTGCGGCTGCGCAGTTGGCGCCTGGGCGCTCTATAGCTACGTCTGGCCCATGGTCCAAGGGTCGCTGGGCTTCTAGTCGTCCGGCTGGCCCGCACCCGTTCTGTCTGTCAACAGGCCCTCAGCGTGAGGGCCTGTTTGTTAGCCCCTGGAAAGTAAGCCCATGCCCACTGAAGCCCCCCTGCCCTATCAGCATCCAAAGAACCTCGTCGGCCGCGGCGGGCCGGCGGCCGGCGGGCTGCTCAGCTTCATGGGCTCGGCCCTGGCCCTCATCGGCTTTCTGCTGCCGTGGGTGTCGTGCGCCAGCAAGCCCTACACCGGCCTGGAGCTGGCCCAACAGCCCGGCCCAAGCGGCGAGAACCTGGGTTGGTTGTACGTGGTCCCCTTCCTGGCGCTGGTCGGCCTGGGTCTGGCGCTCAGCGTCATACCGCTGGCGGCCTGGCGGCGCGTGCCGCTGTGGGTCGGCGGCGCGCTCTCGGCGGTGCTCATCGTGCTGGCGCTGGGCGCGGCCATCCCGCTCGTCATCGTCGCCAGCAGCCTCAACACCGCCAGCGACCAGATCAGCAGCAACTTTGGCTTCGGCGGCGCGGCGCTCAAGCTCGAGTCCGGCTTTTGGCTGACGGCCTTCGGGCTGTTCATGATTGTGCTGGGCGGCGGATTGGGCGTGGTGGGGGCCATCGCGGGGGCGCTGATGCCGGGGGGGGAAAGCAAAGGCAGAGAAAAAGAAAGAGAAAGAGAAAAAGGTTAGCCGAGGCAGCGTGTGGTACCACCGACTGGTTAGCCATGCGGGTGACGGTGAGTGTAAAAATGAACTGGGCCGATCAGCATGACTGATCGGCCCAGGTTTGTTATTGAAAGTAGACTTGACACGATTGAGCTTCGCCTAGCGGCTATCAGCCTCACGCCAGACAAGCCCGCATCAGCGGCGAGTCCTTTCTCTTGCCTATCTCGCTTCCGCCCGCTTGACCTGCACGCGGTCGAGAATCTCCGCCGCGAGGTCGAAGCGGCCGAAGGGTGGCATGAGGTACGCGCCCTGCACCACATCGCGCAGCTCGGCCAGCAGGTCCACGGCGATATCGATGCCCTCGGCGGCGGCGGGGCTGCCCTCGCCGACGGCGGCCATGCGCTCGCGCAGCGCGTCGGGGATGGTGATGCCCGGCACCTCGTTGTGCAGGAAGGCGGCGTGGCGGGCGTTGAACAGCGGCAGCACGCCCACCAGCACCGGCAGCTTCAGCGGCCCATACTCATCGGCATAGCGCGCCAGGAAGGCGCGCGCCCGCCCGGCCTCATACACCGGCTGAGTCAGCCCAAAATCGGCCCCAGCCAGAATCTTCTTGTTGAGCGTCTTGATCTCTTTGGCCACATCGGCCGCCGCCAGGTTCACCGCGCAGCCCACCAGGAACGTCGTCGGCTGGCCGATGCCTGCCCCGGCCGCGTCAACCCCGGCGTTGAAGCCCTGCTTGATGAGCTTGATCAGGCCGGATGGCACCACGTCGTAGTTGTCGTTGGCGTTGGGGTAGTCGCCGATGGCGGTCGGGTCGCCCATCACCACAAACACATTGCGCACCGCCAGCGCGTGCGCGGCCAGCAGGTCGCCCTGCACCCGCAGCAGGTTGCGCCCGCGCGTGGGGAAGTGCAGCACCGTCTCTAGCCCCACCTCGCGCTGAATCAGGTGCGCCGCCGCCCAGGCCGACATGCGCATCCGGGCCATGGGCGAATCGGCCACGTTGATCACATCGGCCCCGGCCTCGGCCAGCAGGTGCGCGCCGGCCACCAGCTTGTGCGGGCTGTAACCGCGCGGCGGGTCCATCTCGACCCCCACCACAAAATGCCCGGCCGCCAACTGCTCAGACAGGCGCGTGGGTTCGTCGGGGGCGCGCGCGTCTTCGCGGTGCTCCGGGCGGCGCTCAACCGGCACCACCTGGCCGGCGGCCGGCGGGCGGGCGGGCGCGTCCAACGCGCGGCGCATGGCGGCAATGTGCGTGGGCGTGGTGCCGCAGCACCCGCCGACAATGCTGGCCCCGGCCGCGACAAAGGCCGTGGCGTACTCGCCAAAATATTCGGGCGTGGCCGGGTACATAATCCGGCCGCTAACGTGCTCGGGCCAGCCGGCGTTGGGCTTCACCCAAAAGCGGGCCTGGGGCGCGGCGCGGCGCAGCGCTTTCAGCAGCCGCAGCACCTGGGCCGGGCCGCCCGAGCAATTCACGCCGATCAGGTCGGCCCCCAGCCGCGCCAACTCGGCCCCCACCTGGGCCGGGCCATCGCCCAGCAGCGTGCGGTCGTCGCGGGTGAAGGTCATGGTTGAGATGATGGGCACGCCGCCCACGGCCTGCGCCGCCTGCACCGCCGCCGCCATCTCGTGCAGGTCGCTCATCGTCTCAATCAGGATCAGGTCTACCCCGGCCGCCACCAGCGCCGTGATCTGCTCGTGGAAGGCGGCGTAGGCCTGCTCGGGCTTCACCCGGCCAAAGGGCGCCAGGCGCACGCCCAGCGGCCCCACGTCGCCGGCCACCAGCACGTCCTTGGCGGCCTCGGCGGCCACGCCCCGCGCCAGCGCCACCGCCGCCTGGTTGACCTCCGCCACGCGCTCGCCCAGCCCAGCCGGCGCGAGCTTGAAGCGGTTGGCCCCAAACGTGTTAGTGACGATCAGGTCGGCCCCCGCCTCGAGGTAGGTGCGATGCACCGCGGCCACCACGGCCGGCTCGAGCAGGTTGAGCGCGTCGAAGCTGTGGTCGAAGGCCACGCCGTGGGCGTGCAGCATGGTGCCCATCGCGCCATCGGCCAGCAGCGGGCCGAGCGCCAAGCGGTCGAGCAGTTTAGACATCGGTTAGGCCTCAGGGTTCAGAGCAACTTGCGCCTGGTAGCCGCGCACCCGCACGCGCGCCTCGCGCAGTTCGTGGGTCAGCGTCCAGCCCCAGGCGGGCCGCAGGTCGGGGCGCTTGTGCGGCGTGAGCACCAGCAGCGCCGGCGCCACGCGGCTGAGTTGGTAGGCCAACTGCGGCAGGCGCGACGGCTCTAGCAAGTGCAGCGCGTAGCTGCATACGATCAGGCTGTAGCGGCGGCCGTCGAGCGCGCCAGCGGCAATGGCCTCAAAGCTGAGCGTCTCAGCCGGGCGGCCGATGCGTAAAGCGTAAGCGGCGGCGGTGTACGGGTCCAGCCCGTCCACCTGGGCCGCGCCGGCTTCGCGCAGGGCCAGCGTGGCCTCACCGCTGCCGCAGGCCAGGTCGAGCACACGGCTTAGGTCCAGGCCCCAGGCGGCGATGGCGGCGTGCAGCGCCTGGCGCACCGCCCACTCATGCGGGTTGCGGTAGGCCGCGCCGAACTGCTGGTAGTAACCGACGACGCCGTGCTGTTCGTATTCGTGCCGGATAGACATGCTGACCTACCCGTTCACGGCCAGCTTTTCCATCTCACGCTCAAGCTGGTCGAGGCGGCTGCCGCCGATGGTGAAGTAGCGCGCCTCGGGGTGGTGGATGATGATGGCGGCGGTGGACTGCTCTGGCACCAATTGGCCGGAGGTGGTCAGCGTCATGCCCAACTGCTGCTCGGCTGGCAGCAGCGCAAACACCTTCTGGTGATCATCCAACTCGGGGATGGCCGGGTAGCCCCACGAGTAGCGCTTGCCGCGGCCGGGCGCGATGTTCAGCTCGCGCCGCAGGTGGCGGTGGACGTACTCGGCCGTGGCCTCGGCGGTCTGCACCGCCAGCCCGTGCAGGAAGTAGGCGTCAGAGTAGGCGTTCTTGGCTTGCAGCGCGTCGAACAGGTCGGTGGCCTTGGGGCCGATGGTGACCACCTGGAAGGCGACCACATCCAGCAGGCCCGAATCCACCGGCGCAAAGTAGTCGGCCAGGCTCAGGAAGTCTTGGCTGGTCTGGCGCGGGAAGGTGAAGCGCTGCAGCACTTCCGGCCGGCCGCTGTTGGCCAGCGTGGCCGGATCGTAAACCAGCAAGTCGTCGCCTTCAGACTGGGCCGGCCAGCAGCCGTACACGGCCTGCGGCGAGAACCAGCGTTCGGCGATGGCACGGCGTTTGAGCCCGGTCAGGCGCGCGTCAAACTCGTGCCGCAGCGTCTCCCACTCCGGCCCGTGCGCGTTCTTGGCCCCCCACGACAGGCGGTAGAGCTCGTCCAGGTCGAGGCACTGGAACACTAGCTCCAGCGGCATCTGGTCGATCAGGCGCGCGCCCCACACCGGCACATCTGGGATCGGCGCGCGGCGGGCGGCCACATCAGACTTGCGATTGGGCGCGGGGCGCGGGGCGGTTGTGGCCTCGCCCTGGTCGTGCACAGCCTCGCGGTGGATGCGGGCGATGAAGTCGCCGCGCTTGTCCGGGTTCTGCAGCTGGTCAATCGTCTCTAGGCCCTCAAAGGCGTCTTTGCAGTAAAACACGCCCGGCGGGTAAGCCACCTTCTGCTCCGGGTCCACAAACATGATGCGGCGGCCGAACTTGCGGTTGATGGCCGCGCCGCCGATGAGCACCGGAATTTCCAGCCCGCGCCGGTGCAACTCCTGCACGATCAGCGGCATCTGCTTGCTGGTGCTGACCAACAGCGCGCTCAGGCCGATGGCGTCGGCTTTGACCTCCACCGCCTTGTCAATAATGACGTTGGCCGGCACCTGCTTGCCCAGGTCGTGCACGGTGTAGCCGTTGTTAGCCACGATGGTCTTGACCAAATTCTTGCCGATGTCGTGCACATCGCCGTAGACCGTCGCCAGCACCATCGTGCCCTTGGTGACGCCCGCCAGCCGTTCCAAGAACTGCTCCACGTGCGCCACGGCCTTCTTCATCACCTCGGCCGATTGCAGCACGAACGGCAAGATCAGCTCGCCTGCCCCGAACTTATCGCCGACTTCTTTCATGGCCGGCAGCAGCACGGTGTTGAGGATCGCCACCACCGCGCGCGAGGTGGCCGGATTGGGATAGACGTAGCCCGCCTGATGCTGGAAGTCGGCCACGCCGGCATCCGCGCGCACCAGCCGCTCCAGCATCTCGTCCAGATCGACCTCGACCAGCTCTTTCTTGCGGTGCAGGATGCGCCAGTGCACGCGCTGCTCGGGCGTCATGCCCTCGGTCACGTCCACCGCCTCGGCCGTTTGCAGCTTGATGTCTTCGAAGAAATTGATGAAAAGCGCCAGGGCGTCGGGCCGGCGGTTAAAGATCAGGTCGTCGGCCAGCATCCGCTGCTCGTCGGGAATTTCGGCGTAAGGCTTAATGTGCTTGGGGTTGACAATCGCCATGTCTAGCCCGGCCTGCACGCAGTGGTAGAGGAACACGCTATTGAGCACGGCGCGCGCGGCGGGCTTGAAGCCAAACGACACGTTGCTAACGCCCAGCGAGGTCAGCACGCCCGGCAGCGCGGCCTTGATCTGCCGGATGCCCTCAATCGTTTCGACGGCCGAGTCAATAAACTCGGCTTCGCCCGTCGCCAGCGTGAAGGTCAGGTCGTCGAAAATCAGCGCGTCCGGCCGCAGGCCATACTCGCCCACCACCAACGCGTAAATTTTCTCGGCCACTTCGCGCTTACGGTCGGCGGTTTTGGCCATGCCAGCTTCGTCAATCGTCAGCGCGATGACGGCCGCGCCGTGGGCCTTCACCAACGGCACCACCGCGTCAATGCGCGTGCGGCCGTTCTCCATATTGATGGCGTTGACGATCACGCGGCCGGGCGCGGCCTTCAGCGCCAGCGCCACCACGTCTGGCTCGGTGGTGTCCACCACCAGCGGAGCCTCAATCGTCATGCTGAGCTTCTTCACCAGCTTGCGCATCTGGTCGGCTTCGTCGGCGCGCTCGGTCAGCGCCACGCACACATCCAGCGTATGCGCGCCGCTCTCCACCTGCTCCTTGCCCAGCTCCACCATGTGGTCGTAGTCGTCGGCCAGCAGCAGTTCCTTCATCTTGCGGCTGCCCTGCGAGTTCAGCCGCTCGCCGATGAGCATGGGCGGCGGGGTTTGCTGCAAGCCGGTGGCGCGAATGGCGGATGACACCAGCGTCAAAGGCCGCGCGGGGCGCTGCGATTGGCGGCGGCCGCCTACGCTTTCGACCAGCAGCTTGATGTGCTCGGGCGTGGTGCCGCAGCAGCCGCCGGCCGTGCTCACGCCAAACTCGGTGATGAATTGGGTCAGGTCTTTGGCGAACGGCGCCGGCTCCAGCGGGTAGACGGCCTGGCCGTCCACGTTCAGCGGCAAGCCGGCGTTGGGGATGCACGACACCAGCAGGCTGGAGTTCTCGGCCAGATAGCGGATCGGCTCGCGCATGTGCTCCGGGCCGGTGGAACAGTTCAGCCCGATCACGTCAATCGGCATGCGCTCCAGCGTGGCCAGCGCAGCGGCGATGTCGGTGCCCAGCAGCATCCGGCCGCTGGTGTCGAGTGTCACCTGGGCCTGGATGGGCACGCGCCGGCCGGTGAGCGTGAAGGCCGCCTGCAAGCCCAGAATGGCGGCCTTGACCTCCAGGATGTCCTGGGAGGTCTCGATCAGCAGCACGTCCACGCCGCCTTCGATGAGGCCCACCGCCTGCTCACGGAAGGCTTCCAACAGCTCGTCGAAGGTGGTGTTGGAGAGGGTGGGGTCTTCGGCCGAGAGCAGCATGCCGGTCGGCCCGATGGAGCCGGCCACGTAACGGGGGTGGGCGGCGGTGGCGTACTTGTCGGCGCTGCGGCGCGCGAGCTGCGCGGCGACGCGGTTGAGCTCGAGGATTTGGTCTTGCAGGCCGTACTCGCGCATGGTCAGCCGGTTGGCGCGGAAGGTGCAGGTCTCCAGCACGTCCGCGCCGACGGCCAGGAAGCTGTCGTGCACGTCGGCGACGACGCCGGGCTTGCTGATGACCAGGTGGTCGTTGCAGCCCCATAGCTTTTCACCGCCGAAGTCGCTGGCCGTCAGGTTGAAGCGCTGCAGGCTGGTGCCCATGGCGCCGTCATAGATCAGCACGCGTTCGTTCAGGGCGGTGAGATACCGATTATGAAATTCAGTCATGGTGTTCAACTCCGCCGGCGGCAGTGCGACCGTCGCCGGCCCCAAAACAAAAAGCCCCTTCTACAAGAAGAGGCCGGAAAGAACAGCGGTATGCCAAGCCTCATCTTCCAGAATACTCTGCCGGATTTGGCACCATGCTGTCATTCCCTGTGGGGGAACTTACGTGGTTGCCGAGGCTTCATCGGGCCGGTCCCTCCGCCTCTCTGGATGAGTCTGCGCGGCCAGGGTGCGCCGCGCTATGTGATTGTAGGCCGATGATACCCTGTTCTCACAAGGGTGTCAATTGAAAGGCAGATGGAAAGCAGCGCCCCCATGGAATGTTAACGGGCTGTCAGGCAATGAAAACGACGCGCCCGCGGCGCTTACGGCGGGCCGAACAACTCGGTCAGCGCGGCCTCGATCAGCGGGTCGGTGTCGACCGTGAAGGTGTCCCAATCGGCGTCCACCACCTGGTCGGGCGTCAGGCCGGTCTGGGCCAGGTCGAGGACGCCAGCAGTGCGGAAGGATGAGGTAGCCAGGAACATGCGCGAGCCGTCGGGCAGCGCAATCTCAGAGTAGCCCTCCACTTCGCCGGGCGTGGCCTGACCGATGACGGTGGCCCGGCCGGCGGTCTGCATGGCGGCCGCGAAGATCTCGGGCGAGCCGGAGGTGTCTGGCCCGACCAGCAAGATCAGCGGCAAGGTCTGCGAATGGCCGGCATCCACGCCGTTGAGCGCGATGGTGTCGGCGCTGGTGCGGGTGTAGAACTCGCCCAGCGGGCCGTGGCCGAACAGCGCCAGCATGTTTGTCAGCGGCCAGTTGGCGCCGGAGCGGGCCACGCGCAGGTCGATGATGACGCCGGCCAGGGTAGTCTTCGCGGCGGTCGCGTCCAGGTCGGCGGCGATGTTGTCGGCCAGGGTGGCATTGGCCACCACCGGCACACGATAGTAGGCGATGTTCAGGCTCTCCAGATAGCCGCCGCGCAGCGCATCCACGGCGTTGATTTGTTCGCGCCCAATGGTCACGTCGCGCGGCTGACCGCCGGGGCTTTGCACGGTCAGGGTCACGTCGCTGTCGGGCAGGCCGCGAATGCGGTCGGCCGGCGAGGCTTCGTCGGCCAGCGTGAAGGGTAAACCATCAATCGCCAGGAGGCTGTCGTGCGCCTCTAGCCCGGCGCTTTGGGCGGGCGAGTCTTCGACCACGGCCAGGATGACGACGTGCGGCTTGGGCGTTGGGCGGAAGGAGATGAACGCGCCGATGCCGTGATAGGTGGTGGTGTCGGCTGTCTCTTGCTCTAGGCGCTCGGCGCGGGTTTGATAGTTGGCCTGGTGGTTGGGCACTTCGGCCAGCATGGCGCGCATGGTCGCCACGAAGTCATCTTCTGACTGGCCGGCGGCCACCGGCGGCCGGTACTGCGCGCTGACGGCGTCCCAATCGACTCCGCCGTAGTCGGCCTGCACGTAGTCGTCGCGCACCGCCTCCCAGGCGGCGTCGAAGACCTTGAGGTGGCGGTCGGTCGCGGGCTGGGTGGGCACCAGCGTGGCGGTGGGCGGGGTAGACTGGAGCGCCCCGCAGGCCAAGGTGGCGGCCAGCAGGCCCACCAGCGCCGTATAAATGCCATACCGTTTTGCCATGACACAATCCCTCAGACACCGGCACAGAGCGACATTTGCGGCGAGATTATAAACCCGCGCCTTACATTCCCAAACGGGGCCGCCGGCTAACGGGCGGCCGGCTCGGCAAAATCGGTCGGCAGCGTGGCCAGCGCCGCGACTGGGCCGGTGTAGAACAGCGCAGTGGAGGCCGGCGCCAGCGTGAGGTCGAAGGCGGCGGCGTCACGCGCCAGCACGCGGTTGTGGAACAGGTCGTAGACCACCTCGACCTGGGCCGGCAGTTGGAAGGTGCGCGCCCCGCCCGAGACGGTGTGCACGCTGAGCAGGCTGGGCGTGGCATACAGCACATCGCCTAGCTCGTTGTACAGATGCGCCCCGGCGTGGCGGGCGACCCCGCGCAGCACGGCTGGCGGCACGTTGGGCGTCGCCACGTACACCGAGTTCCACGGCTGGGCCGAGGCCGGCGGCTGGACGGTCTTAAGCACCAGGCCCGGCTGACAGCGGCCCAGGCCGTAGACCACTTCACCCAGCACCGTGGCCTGCGGGTCG
>JBBRZY010000071.1:0-11530 GCA_038252885.1 Anaerolineales bacterium
GGGTGGTCAACGCCATGCGCGCCCTGGTGCAGTTGTGCGCCGCCCGCGACGGCCGCCGCGCCCAACTCGAAATCGTCGACTAGGCCCCGCGCTTATATGGCGACTGACTTCCTGGCGGTTGGCCGCGTGCTGCGCCCCCATGGCGTGCGCGGCGAGTTGCTGCTCGAAACCCTCACCGACTTTCCCGACCACCTCGCCGAAGTCAAGACCGTCTACCTGGGCGAACCCCCGGCCGCGCACCCGCTGGCCGCCGCCCGCGTCCATCGCGGCCAACTCATCCTGCGCCTGGCCGACTGCCACACCCGCGAGGCCGCCGACCAGTACCGCCGCCAGGTCGTCCAAATTCAAGCCGTGGCCGCCGCCCCGCTGCCCGCTGGCAGCTACTACCACCACCAGCTCATCGGCCTGGCCGTTGTCACCGACGCCGGCGAGGCGCTCGGCGCGCTGTCAGAGGTGCTGGAGACCGGCGCCAACGACGTCTACGTGGTCAAAGGCCCCACCCGTGAGGTCTTGCTTCCGGCCATCCGCAGCGTCATCCTCGCCATCGACCTCGCGGCCCACCAGGTCACCGTCCACCTCCCCGACGGCCTGCTCGACGCCTAGATCGTCCGTTCGGTTTTTTCGGCAACTTTCCCCCTAAAAAGCGGCCTGTTTTGGCCGAAATCCCACCGTTCATAATACCCGTCGCCTGGTCGGGGGGTTGACACGCTTCAAAACCCTATGTTATTCTGCCCCGCGCTTCGGCTGTACGCCGTTCCGGTGGCGTCTCGGAGCCAAGGGGACCGTGGACCGTCGCTACTGGGTAGGCTTCAACCTGGTCAAGGGTATCGGCCCGGTGAAATTCCGCCGGCTGCTCGATCACTTTGGCGACCTGCAAACTGCCTGGAACGCCTCGCTGCCCGCCCTGGCCGAGGCCGGCCTCGACCGCCGGTCGATCGAAAATCTGTTCCAAGTGCGCGCCGGCCGCGCCCTGGACGACGCCTTGCTCAAGATCGAGCAGCAGGGCGTGCAAGTGCTCACCTGGGACGATGACGACTACCCGCGCAACCTGCGCGCCATCGCCCAGCCGCCGCCCATCTTGTACCTCAAAGGCGCGCTAATCCCGGCCGACGAGTGGGCCGTGGCGGTGGTCGGCACCCGGCACGGCACGCCCTATGGCCGCGAAGCCGCCCGTGAGTTGTCCACTGGGCTGGCCGCCAACGGGGTCACGGTTGTCAGCGGGCTGGCGCGCGGCGTAGACGCCATCGCCCACAAGGCCGCCCTCGATGCCGGGGGCCGCACGCTGGCCGTGCTGGGCTCTGGGCTAGACAACCTGTACCCGCCGGAGCACGCCCACCTGGCCGAAGCCATCGCCCGTTCTGGCGCGGTCATCAGCGACTACGCCCTCGGCACGCCGCCCGACAGCGTCAACTTCCCGCCGCGCAACCGCATCATCAGCGGGCTGTCCAAAGCGGTGCTGGTGGTCGAAGCCGGCGAGGGCAGTGGGGCGCTCATCACCTCCGACTTCGCCGCCGAGCAGGGCCGCGACGTGTTTGCGGTGCCGGGCAATATCTTTCAGCGGGCGGCCCAGGGCAGCAACAAGCTCATCCAGCAGGGGGCCAAGCTGGTCAACAGCGTGGCCGATGTGCTCGAAGAGTTGAACCTGACGCTGGTCAACGAGCACCGCGCGGCCCGCACCGTGCTGCCGGTCGATGCCACCGAGCAGCGCCTGCTGGCCTGCCTCTCGGGCGACCCGCTCCACATCGACGAGCTAGGCGCGCAGGCCGGGCTGCCCATCTCGCAGGTCTCGGGCGCGCTGGCCATGATGGAACTCAAAGGGTTGGTGCGGCAAGTGGGCGGCATGCACTACGTCGTCGCCAAAGAGCCGCGCGCGGACTACAAGGTGGATTAGTGGCGCTTGCAGACTGAAATGCATCCTTATTATGCGGTCATCATGGCCGGCGGTGGCGGCACCCGCCTGTGGCCGCTCTCACGCCAAGACCGCCCCAAGCAGTCGCTGCAGTTGCTCGGCGAGCGCACCATGTTCCAGATCGCGGTCGACCGCCTGGCGCCGCTTTTCCAGCCCGAGCGCATCTTGGTGGTCACCAACGCGCTCTATGCCGACGACCTGCGCCGCCAGTCGCCCGCGCTGCCGGCCGACAACTTCATTTTGGAGCCGGCCCCGCGTGGCACCGCGCCGGCGATTGCCCTGGCGGCCCAGGTGCTTCAGAGCCGCGCGCCGTCGGCCATCATGGCCTGCCTGACTGCCGACCACTACATCGGCCAGGAGGCGCGCTTCCGCGACTTGCTGGCGGCCGCTGCCCTGTTGGCCGAGGAAGATTATCTGGTTACCCTCGGCATCGCGCCGACCTTTGCCTCGACCGGCTTTGGCTACATTCAGCGGGGCGCGCCGCTGGGCCGCTACGGCGGCTGGGAGGCCTTTCGCGCCGCGCGCTTCAAAGAGAAGCCGGCCCTGCCCGAAGCGGAGGCCATGCTGGCCGACGGGCAGCACACCTGGAACTCTGGCATGTTTGTTTGGCGTGTCGCCCGCATCCTGGCCGAGGTCGAGCGCCAGTTGCCCAAGCTGCACGCCGTGCTCACCCAGGCCGCCGCGCAGCCGGCCGCCTTGCCCACCCTGTGGGCCGGCGCGGCCAACACCACCCTCGACTACGGCATCATGGAGGGCGCGGAAGCAGTAGCCGTCATCCCGGCCGAGGCTCTGGAGTGGAATGACATCGGCAGTTGGGACGCGCTGCTCGACGTGCTGCCGGCCGACGCTGATGGCAATGTCGTCATTGGGGCCGAGCACCTGGGCCTGGAATCGGGGGAGGTGCTGGTGCACAGCTCGCCCCAACGTTCGCGGCGGCTGATCGCCACCATTGGCCTGAAGAACATGGTGATTGTGGACACCGAGGATGTGCTGTTGGTGTGCCCGCGCGAACGGTCGCAAGAGGTGCGCGCGATCGTCGAGCAGTTGAAAGCGCGCGCGGGTGGTAAGCTTTATCTTTAGCGTTGGTCTAGTTAGGACACGGAATTAATGGAAGCGTATTGCGTCAAATGTAAAACTAAGCGGGAGATGGTCGAGCCCGTTGCTGTCTTTACCGCCACCGGCGGCCCAGCCACTAAGGGCCGCTGCGGAGTGTGCGGCACCAACTTGTTCCGCATGGGCGAGACGGAGGCCCACGCCGGGCTGCCGCACCCCCCGCGCACCGCGCCCGCGCCGCGCGCCGCCAAGAAGGGCGCCAAGGGCGGCCGCAAGACCGCCGCTGTGCGCCGCCGGGGCAGCCTCGTTATCGTCGAGTCGCCCGCCAAAGCCAAGACCGTCGGCCGGTTCCTTGGCAAGGGCTACACCGTGCGCGCTTCGGTCGGCCACGTGCGCGACCTATTGCGCTCGACGCTCTCGGTCGATGTCGAGCACGACTTTGTGCCCAAGTATCGCGTGCCCAACGAGAAGCGTGAAGTGGTCAAGGCCCTCAAGGCCGAAGCCGCCCAGGCCGAACATATCTTCCTGGCGACCGACCCCGACCGCGAGGGCGAGGCCATCGCCTGGCACCTGCTGCAAGCCGCCGAGATCGAGCCAGAACGCGCCCAGCGCGTGGTCTTTCACGAGATCACCCGCCCCGCCATCGCCGAGGCCTTTGCGCATCCGCGTGACATCTCGATGGAACTGGTCAACGCCCAGCAGGCCCGCCGCATCCTCGACCGGCTGGTCGGCTACTCGCTCAGCCCGCTGTTGTGGGCCAAAGTGCGCGGTCGGCTCTCGGCCGGGCGCGTGCAGTCGGTGGCCGTGCGGCTCATCGCCGACCGCGAACGCGAAGTGGATGCGTTTGTGCCGGTCGAATATTGGAGCGTGGACGCCGAACTGAGCAAGCCCGCCGCCAACGGCCACGGCCAGGCCCAGTCCATCCGCGCGCGCCTCACTAAGGTCGGCGCCGATGACGTCGGCACGGGCGACAACTGCCTGCTCAAGACCGAGGCCGCCGTCCAGGCGCTGCTGCCCGACCTTGAAACCGCCGCCTATCAGGTGGCGCGCGTCAAGATTGGCGAGCGCCGCCGCAACCCCTCGGCCCCGTTCACCACCAGCACCTTGCAGCAGGAGGCCTCGCGCCGCCTGGGCTTCACGGCCAAGCGCACCATGGCCACCGCCCAACAGCTTTATGAGGGCATCGAGGTTGGCGAGGAGCAGGTCACCGGCCTGATCACCTACATGCGTACCGACAGCACCAACGTCTCAGCGCAGGCGCAGCAAGAAGCCCGCACCTGGGTCGAAGGGCGCTACGGCAACGAGTACCTGCCGGCCGAAGCGCCGCAGTACAAGACCCGCTCGAAGGGCGCGCAGGAGGCCCACGAGGCCATTCGCCCAACGGTGATTGACCGCGAGCCCAAGGCGCTGACCGAGTACCTCTCCAAAGACCAACTGCGGCTGTACACCCTGATCTGGCAGCGCTTCATCGCCAGCCAAATGGCCGCCGCCATCTTCGACACCCTCTCGGTCGATATCCTGGCCACGGCCGCCGCGCAAACTTATCTGTTCCGCGTGGCTGGCTCAACCTTGCGTTTTGCCGGCTTCTTGGTCATCTATGAAGAGGCCAAGGACGAAGACGCGCCCAGCGAGGAAGAGGCCGAAGCCAACCTGCTGCCGCCCCTGAGCGTGGACGAGGTGCTGGCGCTGGTGCGCGTGCTGCCCGAGCAGCACTTCACCCAGCCGCCGCCGCGCTACACCGAGGCCAGCCTGGTCAAGTCGCTGGAAGAGTACGGCATCGGCCGCCCCTCGACCTACGCGCCGACCATCTCGACCATCCAGCAGCGCGGCTACGTGCTCAAGGAAGATAAGCGCCTGGTGCCGACCGAGACCGGGCTGATCGTCAACGACCTGTTGGTGTCCCACTTCCCCGAGATCGTGGACATGAACTTCACCGCCAACATGGAGAACGAGCTCGACCAGATCGCCGACGGCGAGCGCGAGTGGGTGGGGGTGCTGCGCGACTTCTGGGGCCCATTCTCGGCCCAGGTGACCGCCGCCGAAGCCGACATGCCGCAGGTGAACACCGGGCCGGAGTACGTCGGCCGCGACTGCCCCGAGAGCGGCCACCCGCTCATCATCCGCTGGGGCCGCTACGGAAAGTTCATCGGCTGCTCCGACTTCCCCAAATGCCGCTACACCGAGCCGTGGCTCGAGAAGATTGGCGTTTTCTGCCCCAAGGATCACGGCGACCTGGTATCGCGCAAGACGCGCAAGGGCCGCGTGTTCTTCGGCTGCGCCAACTACCCGGCCTGCGACTTCACCTCCTGGAAGCGCCCGCTGCCGCAGCCCTGCCCGAATTGCGGCGGCCTGCTGGTCGTGGCCAACAAAAACTTCGCCCAGTGCCTGGCCTGCGAGCAGCAAACGCCGCTGGCCGACTTGCCCGCCATCAGCGAGCCGCAGTCCGAAGGCCAGCCGATCCCCCTCATCGAAAGCGTCGCGCCCGTTTAGGGGCCGGGTAGCAAATCAATTTGCCTTCAGCGGGCAGGCCAGACATGCTGGCCTGCCCGGTTTCTTTTCAGCCCGCAAGTCTCCGCGCCAGGCCCACCTAGCCCAGCGGCATCCATCCCTGGGGCACATCCACGTACCTTCGTGATAACTCGTGTCAAAAGCCAGGCTGCCCTCCATACGCCTCGCCGCCAAGAGGGCACGAATCCTGCAACCCACCTATCCGTTAGAGTTGCGTTTGCCTATCGTCTGCTATACAATCCAACGCGACTTACGTGCACGAAGCTGCTATTCACCGCTGCGGCGGAAGCGCCAGGGAAGAGGCCAGTCCGCCGGGCGCCGGTGTGCTCACAGCGCCGGCCCGCCCGCCGGATAAGGGACTGCCATGACAAATTCACTGCAAGGGTTGACCAATTTTGCCAAACAACGGCCGTATCTGGTGGCCGGGGTGGCATTGTTGTTGGGTTTCTTTGTTGGCTGGTTCGGCATGGGGTGGGGGTTGGCCCCGATTGATTTTGTGGATGGCAACCCGGCCCAATTGCGCAGCGATTACCAGCAGGACTACGTACGCCTGGTCGCCGCCGAGTACGCCCTCAACCCCAACCTCGACCGTGCGGCCACACGCATCAAAGAACTGGGCGTCACCGCGCCTGCCATCCTCAACGCCACGCTGGCCGCCTCGCAAGGCGAGGAAGCCCTGCGCGTCGGCCAGCTAAAGCAAGTGCTGGAAATCTCCGGCGCGCTAAACCCAGTCGCCGGCGGCGCGGGGGAGACGCCCGAGCCGAGCCTGTGGGACCGCTACTGGATCCCGCTCGTCAGTTGCAGCGCGCTGCTCCTGCTCATCATCATCAGCATCGGCGGGTGGTATGTGTGGAGTTCCGGCCTGTTGTCGCGCGGCAGCACCCCCGCCGCACGGCCGGCTGGCTCGCGCCCCTCGGCCGCCGCCACCCGCGCCGCCCAGCCGCCCAAGACCGACTACTCCGCCGCCTCCGCTACCACCATGATCACGGGCGGCCCGGCCACGCCCACCGGCGGCCCGCCCGTCGCTCAGTTTATGACCACCTACGTCTTGGGCGACGACCTATACGACGACTCGTTCAGCATTGACGCGCCCGACGGCAGCTTTCTGGGCGAGTGCGGCATGGGCATCTCCGAGACCATCGGCGTGGGCGACCCCAAGAAGGTCATGGCCTTCGAGGTCTGGCTGTTCGACAAGAACGACATCCGCACCGTCACCAAGGTGCTGATGAGCGAGCACGCCTTCCGCGACGAGGCGCTCAAGAGCCGCCTGGCCGCCAAGGGCGAGCCGGTGCTGGTCACCCCCGGCGATGTGGTCTCGATGGAGACCGCTTCCCTGGTGGTCACCGCCCGTGTGGTCGATATGGCCTACGGCGGCGGCGCGCTGCCGCCCAGCAGCTTCTTCGAGCGCCTGACTATCGAGTTGGCCGCCTTCACCAAAGCCACCGCGCCCGCCTAACCCGCGCCCCGGTCAGCCCGAATCAAAAACGTCCCCAGCGCTGGGGGCGTTTTTGATTCGGGCTGATCTATTTGGAGTATTCGATCTTGACGATCTTGAGCACCAGCGTGCCGCCGGGGGTGGTGGCCTTCACCACTTCGCCCTCGCGCCGGCCGATCAGCGCCTTGCCAATCGGCGACTCGTTCGAGATCTTGCGCGCGCGCGGGTCGGCTTCCTTCATGCCCACCAGGATGTATTGCTCGGCCTTCTCGCCCGGTTCCTGCACCGTCACCGTGCAGCCCACCGCCACAATGTCCGACGTGCCGCTTGGGTGGTCGTTCTTCACCACGGTCGCGCTGCGCAGCACATTTTCCAATTCCTGAATCCGGCCTTCCAAGAAGGCCTGATCTTCCTTGGCCATGATGTAGTCGGCGTTCTCCGACAGGTCGCCCATCTGAATGGCCTCGCGCAGCCGCTTGGCCAGCGCGATGCGCTTGGTGGTGGTCAGGTCTAACAGTTCGGCCCGCAGCTTCTCAGCGCCATCGGGGGTCAAAAAGGTTTGATTCACAGCTTCTTCCTCGCTCGTCGTTTCCGTCGGGGTCGCCCCGCCTCACGCCTACGGCAGGGTATAGGGGTCAAAGAGCTTGTAGTGCTCGTCCAGGGCGAAGCGGTCGGTCATGCCCGCGATGTAATCGCACACGGCCCGCGCCAGGTCGCCCTTGGCTTCGGCCCGCTGCTGCACGGGCGTGGGCAGTTGCGCGGGCTCGCGCATGTAGCCTTGAAACAGATCGCTCAACAGGCGCTCGGCCTTCACCTGCATCCGCACCACGCGGTAGTGGCGGTACATGTTCTCGAACAAGAAGCGCTTAAGCTCGCGGTTGGCCGCGCCCAGCTCGGCGCTCCACCCAATCACATTGTGCGGCAGCCGCTGCACCGCCTCCACCGAGTTGGCCCCGGCCGCCGTCAGCCGCGCGTCGGTGGCCTGCACCAAATCGGCCACCTCTATCCCAATCAGCCGGCGGATAAAGCGGTGGCGCGTCAGCTCGTCCAGGCTGTCGGTGTGCCAGCCAATGCTCTCACGCACCCGCTCCCACAGCGTCAGCCCCGCCAGGTCGGGTGGGGTGATCAGCGCCGAGCGCAGGCCGTCATCCAGGTCGTGCGCGGTGTAGGCCAACTCGTCGGCCGCATTGCAAATTTGCGCTTCCAGGTGGCCGCGCTTGTCGGCCTCGTACGCGCTGGCGTCGGCCACATCGTACTCAGTCTCGTGCTTGACGATGCCTTCGCGCACTTCCCAGGTCAGGTTCAGCCCCGGCCAGTCGGCGTAGCGCCGTTCCAGCTTGGTTACGATCCGCAGCGACTGCTTGTTGTGGTCGTAGCCGCCGTGGCCCTGCATCAGCCGGTTGAGCGCCACCTCGCCCGAGTGACCGAAGGGCGGGTGCCCCAGGTCGTGCGACAGGCAGATCGCCTCTACCAGGTCTTCGTTCGCGCCCAGCGCCCGCGCCAGCGTGCGCCCAATTTGGGCCACCTCCAGCGTGTGCGTCAGCCGGGTGCGATAGTAGTCGCCCTCGTAATTGACAAAGACCTGGGTCTTGTACTCCAGCCGCCGGAAGGCCGTCGTGTGCAGCACGCGGTCGCGGTCGCGCTGAAAAGCGGTGCGATCGTCCGGCTCCGAGTCGGGTTGGTAGGCCCGCCCGCGGGAGGCCCGGCTCTGCAAACCATACGGCGCGAGGGTGGCGGCCTCGCGCGCTTCTAATTGCTCACGCGTAAAAATCATCGTCGCTGTTCCTGGCTGAACCCAGCGGGCAGAATATCATTCCGCTACAGGCTTGTCAATCTTACCGCATTCGGCGCGGCCGCACCGCCCGCGCCGGCCGCCCACACCCGCTGTGGTATTATTCCGTATGATTTCACGCAGGAGCTTGTATGGCTACCAAGACTAGCTCGACCAAGACCACAAAGCGCGTCCCCGGCGCGAAGGCTGCCAAGACCGCCCCCAAGCGCGTCTCCAAGCCCGCTCCGGGCGACCCCACCCGCCGCGTCGGCCTGATGGAACTCGGCGGCAAACCGGCCACCATCCTGGGCGATGACGTAAGCGTTGGCCGCAAGGCCCCGGTCTTCACCAGCCAGGTGGGCGTGTGGCCCGGCTACGATTTGTGGTCCGAGATCGAACCGCTCGACGCCACCGCCGGCAAAGTGCGCATCCTGGCGGCCGTGCCGTCGCTCGACACCAGCACTTGTGATGCCGAGACCAAGCGCTTCAATGCCGAGGCCGCCAAGCTGGGCGACGGCATCGTCATCATCACCCTCAGCACCGATCTGCCGCCCACCCAGCGGCGCTGGTGCGGCGCGGCCAATGTAGATAAGGTGGTGGTCGTCAGCGACCACATGACGACCGACTTTGGCCTGAAGTATGGCCTGGTGATGGCCGAGCGGCGCTGGCTGCGGCGGGCCGTGTTCGTAGTCGGCCCCGACGATGTGCTGCGCTACGTGGCCTACATGCCCAAGCTCGCCGATCAGCCGGACTACGACGCGGTACTCGCCGCGGCGCAGGCCCTGCTGCCCGCCTGAGCGTAGGCAGGCCCAGCATGAACTTGTCCCCTGCTAAGATCGTCGGCCTGGTGGTCATCGGCTTGATTGTGCTCTGCGGCCTGTGCGGCTCGGTCTTCTTCGTCTTGAACCTGCTCATCCCATTTTTCGTCTCAGCGAGCTAAAACCGCGCCTAAACGCAAAACTGCGGGCCAACCAACCCTGGTTGACCCGCAGTTTTTGATTTGTGCCGCCGCAACGTCCGCGCCTGAGTTTCCCCCCCGCTACTCCTCCTTCAACTCCGCCAGCTTCTGCGCCCGCTGCCACTCTTTGACGCTCGGGTCCTTTTCCACCAGCGCCTGCCGCAGCTCAAACACCTGGTCGCGCAGCAGCGCCGCCTTCTCGAACTCCAGCGCCTGGGCCGCTTCCTTCATCTGCTTTTCCAGCTCTTTCACCAGCCGGCTCAGTTCGTCCTTGGGCAGTTGGGCCGGGGTACCGGTCTTGTACTCGGCCTTGTCTTCCGCCACCGCGCGCAGCCGCGAAGTCAGGTCGCGCACCGACTTGACGATGCCCGCCGGCACGATGCCGTGCGCCTCGTTGTGCGCCACCTGGATGGCGCGGCGGCGGTTGGTCTCGCCAATGGCGTGCGTCATCGAGTCGGTCATCTTGTCGGCGTACATCAGCACCCGGCCGTTCACATGCCGCGCCGCCCGGCCGATGGTCTGCACCAGCGACGTGCCCGACCGCAAGAAGCCTTCCTTGTCCGCGTATAAGATCGCCACTTGCGACACTTCCGGCATGTCGTGGCACTCGCGCAGCAGGTTGATGCCCACCACCACGTCGTACACGCCCAGCCGCAGGTCGCGCAGGATTTCGATGCGCTCGAGCGTGTCGATCTCGCTGTGCAGGTAGGTCACCTTGGTGCCCAGCTCCAGCAAATAGTCCGACAGGTCTTCGGCCATGCGCTTGGTCAGCGTGGTCACCAGCGTGCGCTCGCCGCGCGCCAGCCGCTTTTGAATCTCGCCCACCAGGTCGTCAATCTGCCCCTTGCTCGGGCGCACATCGATCTCGGGGTCCACCAGCCCGGTTGGCCGGATGATCTGCTGCACGACCTGGTTGGCGCGGCCCATCTCATACGGCCCCGGCGTGGCCGAGGTATAAATCACCTGGCCCAGCCGCTGCTCGAATTCGTCGAAGCTCAGCGGCCGGTTGTCCATGGCCGATGGCAGCCGGAAGCCGTACTTCACCAGCTCGTCCTTGCGCGCGCGGTCGCCGCCGAACATGCCGCCGATCTGTGGCACGGTCATGTGGCTCTCGTCTAGCACCATCAGAAAGTCCGGGGGGAAGTAGTCAATCAGCGTGGTGGGCGGTGAGCCGGGGGCGCGCTGGTCCAGCGGGCGCGAGTAGTTCTCCACGCCCGAGCAGTAGCCCACTTCACGCAGCATCTCCAGGTCGTAGCGCGTGCGCTGCTCGATGCGCTGGGCCTCCAGCAGCATTTCATTTTGCTTGAAGTAGGCGATGCGCTCTTCCAGCTCTTTCTCAATGTCGCCGATGGCGGCCTTGAGCTTCTCTTCTTCGGTGATGAAATGCTTGGCCGGGTAGATGTCGAGCGACTGCACGTTCTCGTAAATTTCGCCCGTCACGATGTCGAACTCGGCGATGCGCTCAATCTCGTCCCCGAAGAACGCGATCCGGAAGCCGTTCTGCTGCCCAATTGGCAATATCTCCAGCGTGTCGCCGCGCACGCGGAACAGCCCGGTCTTCAGCTCCACGTCGTTGCGCTGGTACTGGATGGTGACCAATTGCCGGAGCAGGGCGTTGCGCCGGAAGTTCTCGCCGACCTTGAGATGCACCATGTACTTGCGCCACGCGTCCGGCGAGCCTAGCCCGTAGATGCACGACACCGACGACACGATCAGCACATCGCGCCGGCTGAGCAGCGAGGCCGTGGCGGCCAACCGCAGCCGGTCGATCTCCTCGTTGATCTGCGTCTCTTTCTCGATATACAGGTCGTGCCGCGCTACATACGCTTCCGGCTGATAGTAGTCGTAGTACGATACGAAGTACTCCACCGCGTTGCGCGGGAAGAACTCTTTGAA
>JBBRZY010000072.1:0-11445 GCA_038252885.1 Anaerolineales bacterium
GTACGCCAAGCCGGCCGAGAAGCGGCAGATCGCGGCCGAGTATCTGGTGCTGCTGGCGATTATTGCCGGGCTGGCGCTGGCCGGCTGGCGCTTCGGCTACCTGGGCGCGCTGTTTGAGGTGTGGGGCGTGCCGCTGCTGTTCGCGGCCCTCATCGCCAACGTGCGCGGCTGGTCAGAGCACATGCTGACGCTGCCGGGCCACCCGCTGACGCAGAGCCGCACGGTCAGCAGCAACCGCCTGCTGTCGCTGCTGTTCGTGAATGCCAACTACCACCTGGAGCACCACCTATTCCCCGGCATGCCCTGGTACAACCTGCCCAAGCTGCACCAATTGCTGCAGGACGAGTACAAAGCGGCCGGCACGTACAGCTACAAGAGCTACCTCAAATTCCTGGCCGATGCCACGCTGATCGGCGTGCACGGCCTGGCGCCCAAGCACGTGCGGCTGCCCGCGCATTTGGCCGCCCACGGGAACCCACGCCCATAGTCGGCCGGCGCTTGGCCGGGCCAAGGCGGCGGGCATGATTCAGCCTTGGTGGCTCATGCCCGCGGCGTTTGCCGTACACATGCTCGATGAGATGATTTGGCTGCCGCGCTGGTCGCTGACGGCGGGCGGCTGGCATGCGCCGGTCGGCCGGCGTGAGTTCGCGTTCGCGTCGGTGGTGGTGGTGGCGCTGGTCTTCGTGGCGGCGGGGGCCGGCGCGCTGGGCGGGCGCGAGAGCGTGGGCGTGTATTTGATGGCGGGCGTGGCGGTGCTGATGGTGGTGAACTTCTTTGTGCCGCACGCCGGGTCGGCGTTCCAAACGCGCCGCTACGCGCCAGGCATCCTCACCAGCGCCTTCATCATGGTGCCGGTCTCGGCGCTGTTCATCTGGCAGGTATTGACGCACGGCTATATTCTGTGGCTGCCGTTCATTGCGGCGGCGACGGGCGTGCTGCTGGGCGCGGCCATCTTCTGGCCCAAGCTGTTTGGCCTCGGCCGGCGGCTGTTCGGGTGGGTGCCGCCGGTACCAGGGTAGGCATTGCGCCGGCCCTGGACCACGCCTAAAATATCCTCATACTTCACATCGAAAGGTAACCGCTATGGAACATCGTCCATTTGGCCGCACGGGAGTCTTTGTGTCGCCGCTGTGCCTGGGGGCCATGAACTTTGGCGACCGCACCGAGGCGGCCGAGTCGATTCGCATTATGCACGCCGCGCTCGACGCCGGCCTGAACTTCATCGACACGGCCAACTCGTACAACGAGGGCCGCAGCGAGACGATCGTGGGGCAGGCCCTGCAAGGCGGCCGGCGCGCCAACGTCTTCCTGGCGACCAAGGCGCGCTCGAAGGTCGGGCCGGACCGCAACGACGGCGGCCTGTCGCGCCGCCACATCATGCAAGCGGTGGAGGACTCGCTGCGCCGGCTGAACACCGACTACATTGACCTGTATCAAATGCACCGCCCCGAGCCGGACGTGCCGGTGGACGAGACGCTGGGCGCGCTGACCGATCTGGTGCGAGCCGGCAAGGTGCGCTACATCGGCTGCTCGACCCACCCGGCCTGGATGGTGATGGAGGCGCTGGCGACCAGTGAGCGGCTGCACCTGGCGCGCTACGTCAGCGAGCAGCCGCCCTACAATCTGCTTGACCGCCGCATCGAGAACGAGCTGGTGCCGCTGGCGCTGAAGTACAACCTGGCGATCTTGCCCTGGGCGCCGCTGGCGCAGGGGCTGCTGGCGGGCCGCTACCCGGCCGGCCCCGAGCTGCCGGCCGACTCGCGCGCGGCGGTGCGGCCGAGCAGCGTGTACGCCGACCGCATCTCGGCCCGCGGCATCGCCGTGAGCGCGCAGTTTGTGACGCTGGCCCAGCGCTATGGCAAGACCCCGGCCCAATTGGGGCTGCTGTGGTGCAAGGATCAGCCTGGCATCACCGCGCCGATCTTCGGCCCGCGCACGATGGAGCAGTTGGAAGATGTGCTGCCGGTGCTGGAAATGACGCTCAGCGCCGAGGAGCGCGCCGCCTGCGACGGCTTGGTGCCCCCCGGCGGCGCGGTGGCAAACTTCCACAACTCGTCCGGCTGGCTCAAGACGCCGGTGGGGTAGGGCGGTCTATGGACACAGGCTGCTCACGGTCAGGTGCTGGCTGCCCCTGGCCCACACCGTGCCAAGCTCGCGGCGCGGGCAAGCTGGCAGAATTGTCACTGCCAACACCTTCAACCCAATAACGCGATGCCCACAAAGATTTTGACCGCGCAGTTGTTGCGAGACTTTGACTTAGCCCAGCAGGCCGACGCTGGCAGCTTTAAGCGTGGAAACTCTTACTACCGCGGCGGGCGGGTGGAAGAGCCGGAGTTGATGGACGCCGGTACGGCCGTGCTTCAGGTGAGCGGCGACTCGGGCGAGTACGAGGTTGAAATTCGGGCGACGAGCGGCAGCCGGGGCCTGAGCTTCACGTGTGACTGCCCCTACGCCGATAGCGGCGCCTTCTGCAAGCACATGGTCGCGGCCGGGCTGACCCTGGCCGACTACCTGGCCGAAATGGACGGCGAAGAAGACGAAATGCCGTACCCGGCTCCCGCCCCGCGCCGGACGGCTACTACCCCGCCCGTGCCGCCCCGGCCGATCGTCTTGCCGCCGCACCCACCCGTTGCCCCGCCGCCGGCGGTCGTCGCCGCGCCACCCGCGGCCACGCGCAAATGGCAGAGCCAAGTCGGGCAGATCACGGGCGCGGCGGTCGGACGGCACAGCCACGCGAAGGCCATCCCCTACGTCGGGCTGGTCGTTTTGGAGCGCCAGCAATACTACGGTTATGGCTACGGGCAGAACTCCGACGGGCAGCCCTACACTCTGACGCCTTTCATCTTCGCGGCGGCCGACTGGCCCGCCCTGCCGGCGGACCCGACCGGCCTCGACCCGGCGGCTGTCACCGCGCTGTTGGAGACCGACCGCCGTTGGGCGCGCTTCGGCCATGCGCTCACGCGCGCGGCCGAACCGGCCGGCTGCCTCAACCTCAACGCGCAGGCGGTGGCGTTCTTGAACGTCGTGCGCGGTTCGACCACCAACTACTACGGCCAACCGCTGACCGTCGCGCTGCCCATCTGGCTGCCGGTGCTGGCGCAGTTCGACCTGCCGCTGTTTCTGGGCAACACCCGCACCCTGAAGATCGAGCGCCGGCTGCGCGTGCTGCCCAGCCCGGTCGACATCAGTCTCGATCTACGCCACGAGCCACACGCGCTCACGGTGCTGGCCGGCGTGGAGCGCGACGGGCAGTTTACGGACATCACGCCACCGCTTACGACTATCAACCGCTTCCCACCTTGGGTGGTGTTGGGCGACGTGGTGGCCGAATTGCGCGACCCGGGGGCGCTCAGTTGGCTCAACAGTTTCCCCATGCAGGTGCCCGCCGCCGATGCCGACACCTTCCGCGCCCAATACCTGCCCAACCTGGCGCGCCGCTTGCCCTTTCGCAGCGGCGCGATTGAGTGGGACGACGTGCAGGCGGTGCCCGTGCCGCGCCTGTATCTGCGGGATGACAAACAGAATGGCTTAGCCGCGCAACTGAAGTTTGGCTACGGCGCGCACGAAGTGCCGGCGCTCAAGCACGTCGAGCCGGTCACCGTGGCCGCCCTGCCCGACATTTGGGCTTTGGCGCGCATTCACCGCGACGCCGAGCGCGAAGACGCCGTCTTGCAAAGCCTGGGCAGCAAAGACTATGGCCTGAAACGCGCCGATGGTTATTTGGCGACCTACGGCAACTTCACGCTGCGGGCGCGCGTGCACCCCTTTGACTTTCTGCTGCACAGCGTCCCCCAGTTGGCCGCGGCCGGTGTTGAAATCTTCGGCGAAGAGGCGCTCAAGATCGGCAAGCTCAATCGCAGCACGCCCACCCTGCGCGTCAGCCTCACCTCTGGCATTGATTGGTTCGACCTGAAAGCCATGGTGGCGTTCGGCGAACAGGAGATCACGCTGCAAGAAGTGCGCAAGGCCCTGCAACGTGGCGAGCGCTTTATCAAGCTGGCGGATGGGTCGGCCGGGCAGATACCGGCGGATTGGCTGGAGAAATACAAGCACCTGTGGGGCCTGGCGACTGAGACGGCCGACGGCTATCGGCTGAGCGAGGCGCACCTGCCGCTGCTCGACCCGCTGCTGGAGGCCGACCCCGAGATCAAGGTGCCGAAAGACCTGCTCGCCCGGCGCAACCGCTTGCGCCAGTTTGAGCATATCGCCTCACAGCCGCTGCCCGCCAACTTCCAAGGCGAACTGCGCCCATACCAAAAACACGGCGTCGATTGGCTGCACTTTCTGCGCGACTACAAATTCGGCGGCATCCTGGCCGATGACATGGGGCTGGGCAAGACGATTCAGACGCTGGCCTTTTTGCAACTGCTGAAAGAGCGCGCTGGTCGCCGGGCGCGGCCGGCCAGCTTGTTGGTGGTGCCCAAGAGCCTGATCGCCAACTGGCAGCGGGAAGCTGAGAAGTTCACGCCGGGGCTGCGCTTTCTGCGCTACCTGGGCATTGAACGCAGCAAGGACACGGCCGACTTCAAGGGCCAGGATGTCGTCCTGACGACCTACGGCACCATGCTGCGCGATGTTGAGCGGCTGCGCTCTTACCGCTTCAACTACGTCATTCTGGATGAATCGCAGGCGATCAAGAACCCGCTCGCCAAGAGCGCCAAGGCGGCGCGCCTGCTGCAAGCCGACCACCGGCTGGTGATGACCGGCACGCCGGTTGAAAATAACAGCTTGGAGCTGTGGTCGCAATTTGCGTTTCTCAACCCCGGCCTGTTGGGCAGCCTGGACTACTTCCGGCGGGCCTTTGCGGTGCCCATTGAGAGCCACGGCGACGAAGAGGCGGCGGCGACCTTGCGCAGCCTGGTCTACCCGTTCATCCTGCGGCGCACCAAGGCCCAGGTGGCGCCGGAACTGCCGCCGCGCACCGAGCGCATCATCTACGCCGACATGGACCCGGCGCAGGCCAAGCTCTACGCCCGCACGCGCGCCCGCTACCAGGCCGAACTGCTGGGCCTGATCGAGTCGCAGGGCATGAACGACGCGCGCTTTAAGATTTTGGAGGGCCTGCTGCGGCTGCGGCAGATTGCCATTCACCCTAAGCTGGTCGAACCCCGCTTTCAGGGCGAGGCGCCCAAGCTCGAACTGCTGCTAGAAACGCTGGAGACGCTGCAGGCCGAAGATCACAAGGTGCTGGTGTTCTCGCAGTTCGTGGGGATGCTGAAACTGGTCCGGCAAGAATTGGACGCGCGCGGGATGAAGTACGTCTACCTGGATGGCCGCGTCACCGACCGCCAGGCGCGCGTCGATCAGTTTCAGACCGACCCGGCCTACCCGTTCTTTCTCATCAGCCTGAAGGCCGGCGGCGTGGGGCTGAACCTGACCGCCGCCGAGTACGTCATCCACCTCGACCCGTGGTGGAACCCGGCCGTCGAGATGCAGGCCAGCGACCGCGCTCATCGCATCGGGCAGACCAAGCCGGTCTTTATCTACAAACTGATCGCGCGCGGCACGGTCGAGGAGAAGATTTTGCAACTGCAAGAGAAGAAGCGCGCGTTGGTGCAAAGCCTGATTACGACCGAGGCCGGTTTCTTCAAAGCGCTCACGCGGGACGACGTGCGCCAGTTGTTTGAGTAGGCGGCGACGGCGGTGCTGGCCGCTCGCAATATTGCCGTAAGCAATTCGTAGTATATTCTCAACGATTACTACTTCGCTCGGCAGGCTTCGATGGTGAAAGTGAGGCCGCATGGCAACCCTCGTTCCGGCTGGCGCATACAACGGATGGCTGCGGCGCGGGCTGCTGGTGCTGGCGGCCACGCTGGGGGGCGGGCTGGCCTGTGCCCTCTTGCTCGTTGGGCTGGGCGGTCCGGTGCTGCCGGCCTTCGCCGCGCCCAACGCCGGCACCGTGCGCCCCTGGCCCGGCAGCGCGCCGTGCGCGGCCAGCCTGCAGGCCTGCATTGATGGCTCAACTGCCGGCGACACCATCGAAATCCAGCCCAACACCTACGTCACCAGCGTCACGCTCAGCAAGGCCGTCAGCCTCACCGGCGTCAGCAGCGCCACCGTCATATTGCAAGCGCTGACCGGCCAGCGAGTGCTGACTGTCACCGGCGCGTCCGTCAATGCCTCGGTCGTCATCTCCGGCCTCACGTTTCGCGGCGGCAGCGCGGTGGGCGCGAGTTGTCCGGCCGGCTGCGGCGGCGCGATCCTCATCACCGGCACGGCCAGCCCGCTGCTGCGCAGCCTGACCATCACCAATAACGTCGCGCAATACAAGGGCGGCGGCCTGTTCGCCGGGCTGGGCAGCCCACTGCAATTGGTCGGCGTGCATGTGCTCAGCAACACCAGCGGCAGCGACGGCGGCGGCCTGCACGGCGGCGGGGCCGTGACCGTTACGGGCGGGTTGTTCTACAACAACCGCTGCACCCAGCTATCGTGCGGCGCAGGGGCCTTGTTGGCGAGCGGCCTGCTCAGCGTCAACGGCCCGCAGCGGCCAGGGCGGCGCGGTGTCGCTGGTGGCGACCGGCACAGCCAGCCTGATCCACAACACCATCGTCAGCGCCACGCTGGGTGGCGGCAGCGCGGTATATGCGGTCAATAGCACGGTGCGCCTGACCAACACGCTGGTCTCTGGCTACGCCGTCGGCCTGGAGCGCGCCAGCGGCAACCTGGCGGAGGATTACACGCTCTTCGCTGGGGTGGGCTTGCCCTACAGCGGCACCATCAGCGCCGGAGCGCACAGCATCACCGGCACCGCCGCCTTTGTGGATGCGCCCAGCGGCGACTTCCACCTCCGCCCAGCCTCCGACGCGATTGACGCGGGTGCGCCGGCGGGCGTGCCAGTGGACTTTGACGGCCAGGCCCGGCCGGCCGGCGCGGCTAACGACATCGGCTTTGACGAGTGGTATGCCCGGCTATACCTGCCACTGGTGCGGCGATAAGCGGCTAAACCAGCGCGCCCCGCACGGCCACCGGCCACGCCGCGCCGTTTAGCTCGGCAACGCCGCAACTACCTGGGCGATCACCTCGGCCAGCGTATTTTAGCGCTGCCAACGGCGAGCGCCCGTTGCGGCCGTGGCCGGCAGGCCGCCCAGCGTGGCCGCCAACGCCTGCGCTCGGTCGTGCGTCTCGCGCGCCGAGGCCTTGTGGTCCAGCGCAAAGGCGGTCAGGCGCGCGGCCAGCGCAGTTTGGTCTAGTGCCGCCGCTAGCGCGGCCGCCGTAACCAGGCCATCCAGCACCGTCTTAACATCGGCCAGCCGCTCAGCCAGTGGCAGCGCCTCGGCCAGGTGGGCGCGCGCGGCGGCGAATGCGCCGACCGTGAGAGCGACCTCGGCCAGACTGAGCTGTGCTATGGCCACGCCGCGCTGATCGTTGATTTGCTGCTTGAGCGTCAGGCTCGCGGTGAGCAGTTGCTCGGCCTCGGCGTGCCGGCCCTGGCGGGTGGCCAGCCGCCCCGTATTGGCGAGAGCCGTCGCCGCGCCGTGCAGGTAGTTGTGCGCCGTGAACAGGGCCGTGCAGGCGCGATAGTGTTCCTCGGCGGCGGCAAAATCGCCCGCAGCCTGCGCCAGGTTGCCCAGGTTGTTCAACACCATCCCCGCGCCAATCGCATCGTCGAGCGCCCGGTAGGCCGTCACCGCCTGTTCGAAGTAGGTGCGCGCCTGGTCGTAGTCACCCTGCGCTTTGGCACAACTCCCCAAGAAATTCAAGGCAAACGCCAGCGCTTCGGGCTTGCCGGTCTGTTCCGCCAGGCGGCGGCTCTCGTCGGCTAAGGCCGTGGCCTGAGCATAGTCGCCGGCGTAGTAGGCCGTAATCGCCAGGTAGCCCAGCAAGGTAGCGTGGCGGTCGGGGTCAACCACATGGGGCAGCAGGGTGCGCGCCTGCTCGAGGGCGGGCTGCGCCTCAGCCAGCCGGCCCACGTTGATTTGCAGGCGCGCCCGACGCATCAACAGTTCGCAGAGCACCTGGGCCACAGTGGGGTCGGTCGCCGCCAGCGGGCTGAGCTGATCGCCGGCCAACTGAAAGGCCTCAATGCCTTCATCGAACCAGCTTTGGAGCGTATAGAAACTGTGCAGTACGGGCACGGTGCGGCCTAGCGCGGCCGGGTCGGGCTGCGCGGCGGCCCAGCGCCAGGCGGCGCGCACGTTCGGCAGTTCGGCCTCAATCGCGGCGCGCTGGCTAGGGCTTTCGCCATTGCCTTGGCTGGCCACCAGGTCTAAGTAGTAAGCGGCGTGCTGCTGGCCCAGGGCCGGCTGCAGGGCGGGCCGGGCGGCGAGCTTCTCGGCGGCATATTGCCGCAGCGTGGGGTGAATGAGGAAGCGGCTCGCCGGTTGGAGTTCGAGCAGCGAACGGTCGGCCAGGTCGCTGAGCGCGGTCTGGTCCACTGCTGCCACGGCGGCGGCGGCGGCGGCAGCAAAGGCCTCGGGGAAGATCGCCAGCCGGGCGAAGTGGAATTGCGCGGCGGGCGGCAGCAATTCCCACGAGTGCTCAAAGGCCGCCCGCAGGCTGCGGTGCCGCTCGGGCACGTTGCGCAGCGTGGTGCTGAGACTGTCGAGGCTGCGGGCCAGGGCCGTCGCTATCTCGCTGCACGCGCGCTGACGGGTGGCGGCGGCGGCCAGTTCGACACCCAGGGGCGCGCCGCCCAACAGCCGGCAGGTGCGGGCAATGGCCGTGGCCTCCGTGGCGTCGGGCTCAAAATCGCGGCGCACCCGGCGCGCGCCGGCCAAAAACAGATCCACCGCGTCAAATTGTCCGGGCGCGACGGTCGGTTGGTCGGCCGGGGGCACACTCAGACCGCTGACATCGAAGAGCTGCTCTTCGTGCAGGTCGAGGCGTTCGCGCGAGGTCACCAAGATCTTGAGCATGGGCGCGGCGGCCAGCAGGGCGGCGACTAGATTGGGGCCGGCCGGGTCATCGCCCAGCAAGTGCTCAAAGTTGTCCAAGAGCAGCAGCACTTCACGTTCGCGCAAGAAATCGCGCAGCCAGTCGGTGGGCGGCGTTGGTCCGGGTTCGCCCAGCGCCTCGGCGATGGCCGCGGCCAACAGGTGCGGGCTGGGCAGGGCGTCCAGCGGCACCCAGCACAGGCCGTGCAGGAACATCCCCGGCCGCTCGGCGGCGATCTGGCGGGCGACCTTGAGCGCCAGCCGCGTTTTACCAATGCCGCCCGGTCCGAGCAGCGTCAGCAGGCGAGTGGTTGGGTGGGCCAGGGCCGTGGTCAAGGCTTGCAACTCGGCTGCGCGGCCGACGAAGCCGGTGGTGATCGGCGGCAAGTTGTGGCTGCCCAGCGTTTCGGCCGACCGAATGTGGGCATAGAGCGCCATGGTCTGCTCGGTCGGGCTGACATCCAGTTCGTCAGCCAGCAGCCGCCGGCAAGTTTCATAGGTCGCCAGCGCCTCGGTGCGCCGGCCCAGACGCGCCAGCAGCCGCATGGCCTGCTGGTAGGCGGCCTCGCTTAAAGGGTCGTGCTGCACCAGCCGGGTGGCCGCTTCTAGGCCGGGGCCATAGTCGCCGGTGTCGAGGGCGTGCTGCGCCAGTTGTTCCAGGCCGGCCACCGCCAACCGGCGCAGGCGTTCACGGGCGGCGATGGCCCACTCTTCAAACCCACGGCTCTGGCGCAAATGGAAGCCGGCCAGAAAGTCGCCGCGGTACAGATCACTGGCGCGCTGCCAGTCGGCCGGCGCGCGCGAGGTCAACGCCCGCTCAAAGTCGGCCACATCCAGCCAAATGGGGGTGGCCGGGTCGAAGCGGATGGTATCGCGTTCAACGACCAACACTGGGCCAAGCACGCGGCGCACCCCGGCCAACAGCGTGCGCAGGTTCGATAGGGCCAGTTCGTGGGGCCGGTCGTCCCACAGCAACTCGGCCAGCGTTTCGCGCGCGGCCGGGCGGCCGGTGTAGACCAGATAAATCAACAGCGCCTCGGCTTTGCGGCTCGGCAGCCCAGTGAGGGGGTGGCCGTTCTGCCGCAGGGTGACTTCGCCCAGCAATGACAACGAGAGGGTGGGGGGAGGCGAAAGCGCGCTCATTGGGCGGATTATATACGCATGTGCGCAGTTGCCGCCCAGGCGCGGCCGCTATAAGCGCTGCCTAAGCGCTCGGTCGTTAGGATGAGTAGTAGGATGACAGTTGAAACCAACTACTGGTCTTATTTGCTCCGGGTCTGGCGTGAAAGCGCCCAGGACCCTTGGCGCGCCATGTTGGAAGACCCCCACACCGGCGAGCGCCTGGCGTTTGCTGATGCCGAGCGGCTGTTAGCTTTCTTGAACCAGCAATTTAATGTTGAGAACCCAGGCGAAACCAAACCGCCGCCCACGCGTGGGCCGCAAGCCTAAGACGCTCAACCTCGGCGGCGCTGGCACCAGCTTGTACTCACCCTTTATGCCCGTCGAATAGGGCCCCATCCAGGGGCAGGCGGCCCGGCCTCAAGCGGTGCCGCGACTTGGGAGGATGACTGATGCAAAAGAGCTGGCTCAAACAAGCCCAATCCGTGACCAACGGTTTGCTCGTCGCTGTCCTGCTGTGGTCCGCCACGGGGCCGGGCCGGGTGGCGGCCGCACCACAGGCGGCCCACGCAGCCGGCCGGCCCCTGGCGTCGGTGCCGGCCGCGCCCGCCACGCCCGCCGCTCCGGCCGCTTTGGGCGTTCCGGCGCTGGTGGCAGACGTTAACCCCGCCGTTGAACTGCACGGGTCCGACCTGTACTATCTCGACTCACTGACCGGCCTGACAATTTTTGTAGCCGATGACGGTTTGTCGGGCCGCGAAATTTGGCGCACCACCGGCACCGTCACCGGCACCACCCAGGTCATTGACCTGTGCCCCGGCCCGGTCGGCGGCGCACCCGCCGAAGGCCTGGTTTATCAGGGCGCTTTGTACTTCGGCGGCTACGATTGCAGCACCGGCGGCGAGCTGTGGCGCACCGACGGCACCCTCACCGGCACCACGCAGGTGGCCGACATCAACCCGGGGGTCTCGGGCTGCTGCTGGCCGGCCTATCCTAATTCATCGCAGCCGCGCAACTTCGCGGTCTACAACGGCAAACTGTACTTCACGGCCGACGCGCCGGCCTGGCCGGGCGAGCTCTGGCAGAGCGATGGCACGCTCACCAATACCCTGCGGCTATCGAGCATCGTCCCCGGCGACTCGTCAGCCAACGTCACTAACCTGAAGGTGTTTAGCAACACCCTGTTCTTTGCGGCCAGCGGCCCCCTCGGCACCGAACTGTACGCCTCCGACGGCACCATCACCGGCACCGGCTTATTCCTCGACCTGAACGCCGCCAGCAGCGGCGCGCCCTCCAATTTCACGGTCGCGGGGGACCAACTCTTCTTCATTGCCACCCTCGACAACGTGACGACGGGGCGCGAGTTGTGGGTGACGGATGGCACCGTGACCGGCACGCAGCAAGTCAAGAACATCATCAGCAGTTCGGGCACGCCCAGCATCCAGGGCATGAC
>JBBRZY010000073.1:0-11391 GCA_038252885.1 Anaerolineales bacterium
CCGCCGACCGGTTGAGTGAGCTCGACGCCGTGGGGCTTACCTATCACTACCCTGGCACGCCCAATGGCATTGACGGCCTCAACTTGCGCCTGCCGCGCGGCAGTTTCACTGTCATCACCGGCCGCATCGGCTCGGGCAAGACCACGCTGCTGCGCGTGCTGCTCGGGCTGCTGCCGGGCGAGGCGGGCGAAATCCGCTGGAACGGCCGGGTGGTGACGGACCCCGCCACTTTCTTCGTGCCGCCCCGCAGCGCCTATACGCCGCAGGCGCCGCGCTTGCTTAGCGAGCCGCTGCGCGATAACATCCTGCTGGGCCTGCCGCCCGACCGGGTAGACCTGGCGGCGGCCCTGCACGCGGCGGTGCTGGAGGCCGACGTGCCCGCGCTCGAAGCTGGGCTGGAGACGCTGGTCGGCCCGCGCGGCGTCAAGCTCTCGGGCGGGCAGGCGCAGCGCACGGCGGCGGCCCGCATGTTCGTGCGTCAGCCGGAGGTGTTGGTGTTCGACGACCTGTCGAGCGCGCTGGATGTGGAGACCGAGCAAATCTTGTGGGCGCGGCTCGACGCCACACGCCGGGCGGGCGACGCCGGCATGACCTGCCTGGTGGTCTCGCATCGGCGGTCGGTGCTGCGGCGCGCCGACCACATTCTGGTGCTCAAAGAAGGCTGCCTGGCCGCCGAGGGCCGCCTGGACGACCTGCTGGCGAGGTCGGACGAGATGCGCCGGCTGTGGGCCGGCGACACCGGCGACTCGGCCGCGGCCCCACTCAATGGAGAGGTTGATGACCCATCCCCCTGAACGGCAAGCTAAGATTGAAGTCTACGGGCAGGGCCACGCGCTGTTGCTGGCGGCGGTGGCCCGCTACCCGCGCGCCATGTGGCAGGCGCGGCCGGCGCCCGACCTGTGGACGATTCACGAGATCATCGTTCACGTGACGGACAGCGAGGCCAATAGCTTTGTCCGCCTGCGCCGCCTGATCGCCGAGCCTGGCTCGACCGTGCTTGGTTACGCCGAAGAGGTCTGGGCCAAGGCGCTAGACTACCACAGCCTTAGCCCCGACGACGCGCTGGAGCTCTTCCGCTGGCTGCGCGGCAACAGCTATACGCTGCTCGTGCGCCAGCCGGACGACGTCTGGACCCACACCGTCACACACTCGCACGATGGCCTGGTGACGATGGATACCTGGCTCGACACTTACGCCCGCCACGTGCCCGACCACGTCGACCAGATGGAGGCGGTTTACCAGGCCTGGCGCGCGGCGGGCGGGGCTTAGAGGCCAACCATGCTAGACGACGCCATCCTGCCAATTGACCTGCACTTCAAAGGCAACCCGCACGGCATCGCCGCCTATTTGGTGACTGGCCCCAGTGGCCATGTGCTGATCGAGGTCGGCCCCGGCGCGACGCTGCCGCATCTGCTGGCGGGGTTGACCGCGCGCGGCCTCACGCCGGCCGACATCGCGGCCGTGCTCGTCACGCACATCCATCTGGACCATGCCGGGGCGGCAGGCTGGTGGGCGCGCCAGGGCGTGCCGATCCATGTGCACCACCTGGGCGCGCCGCACCTGATCGACCCGGAGCGGCTGCTCACCAGCGCCCGCCGCGTCTACGGCGACCAGATGGACACGCTGTGGGGTGAGTTCTTGCCATCGCCCGCCGAAATGGTCTTCGCCCACCACGGCGGCGAGGTGATCGAGGCCGCCGGCCTGCGCTTCACCGCCCACGACACGCCCGGCCACGCCCGCCACCACTTCGCCTACCAACTGGAAGACGTGGCTTTTGTGGGCGACCTGGCCGGGGTGCGGCGGCCGGAGAGCCGCTATGTGCGCGTGCCGACCCCGCCGCCCGAGTTTGACCTGCCGGTCTGGCTCGACAGCGTGGCGCGGATGCGCGCCGCTAACTTCCGCCGCCTATACCTGACGCACTTCGGGCCGATTGATGGGCCGGAGGTCGCGCCGCATTGGGACACGATCACGGCCCTCCTTCCGCAGTACGCGGCGCTGGTGCAGGCCGGGCTGGCGGCCGGGGTGGAGCGCGAGACGCTGATGGCCCAACTGGCCGAGTGGGAGTCCACCCGCTTCGCCGCCGCCGGCCTGCCACCCGAGCAATGGCAGATTTATGACGGCCTTGGCCCGAACGCGATGGCGATTGACGGCCTGATCCGCTACTGGCAGAAGCAGGCCCAGCCGCCGCGCCCGCCCGCCTGACCCGCCGATGGACGACGTCGCTGCCCTGCCGCTGCGATTGACCGACCGCGACCGCGCCGTGCTGGCGGGTGAGGCTGGGCCGGCGGCGCGCATGGCCTTGCGCATCATCTGCCGCCTGGCCCCGGTCTACGGCGCGACCGAGTTGCTCGACATCACTGCCGCCCACATCGACAGCACCATCTACATCGGCGCGGCCGGGCTGGAGTTCGCCGAGCGACTGGCGGGGCTGGGCGCGCGCGTGGTGGTGCCGACCACCCTCAATGTCAGCGGGCTAGACGAGCACGGCTGGCAGGGCTGGTCTGTGCCGGCCGATTGGGCCGCCCACGCCCAGCGCCAGATGGCCGCCTACCAGAGCATGGGCACTGTGCCCACCTGGACTTGTGCGCCTTACCAGACCGAGCATAAACCGGTCTTCGGCCAGCAGATCGCGTGGGGCGAGTCGAATGCCATCGTCTTTGCCAACTCGGTCATCGGCGCGCGCACGGCGCGCTACCCCGACCTGCTCGACATCTGCTGCGCGCTCACCGGCCGCGTGCCGGCCGCCGGCCTGCACCTGACCGAGGCGCGCGCTGGGCAGGTGCTGTTCCAGCTCGAAGGCGTGCCCGCCGCCGTGCAGCGCGACGACACGTTCTACCCGGTGCTCGGGCATCTGCTGGGGCAGGTGGCGCAAGACCGCATCCCGGTGGTCACCGGCTTGGTCGTACAGCCAGCCGAGGACCAACTGAAGGCGTTGGGCGCGGCGGCGGCCTCGTCTGGCACGGTGGCGCTGTTTCATCTGGTGGGCGTCACGCCCGAAGCGCCGACGCTCGATGCCGCGCTGCAGGGCCGCACCCCCGAGCAGACCGTAACCGCGACGCTCGACACACTGCGCGACGCCCGCCGCGAACTGACCACGGCCGACGGCGCGGCGGTGGATATGGTGGTGCTCGGCAGCCCGCAC
Organism: Anaerolineales bacterium; assembly: GCA_038252885.1. Lineage (GTDB taxonomy): Bacteria > Chloroflexota > Anaerolineae > Anaerolineales > UBA6663 > JADZEK01. The sequence continues at coordinate 3,143 of JBBRZY010000073.1, forward strand.
TTCTCGCTGGCCGAGTTTCAACAGTTGGCCCCGCTGTTGGCCGGGCAGGCGCGACACCCCAATGTCGAGTTCCTGGTCACCTCCAGCCGCGCGATGGCGCACCTGGCCGAGAAGGCCGGCGCGTTGACCGCGCTGCGGGCCTTTGGTGGCAAAGTGACGGTGGATACCTGCATCCTGGCTTCGCCCATGCTGCCGTCGCGCATCCGCACGCTGATGACCAACTCGGCTAAGTACGCTTACTATGCGCCGGGGCTGCTGAACACCCGCGTGACTTTCGGCAGCCTGGCCGACTGCGTGGCCTCGGCGGTGGCGGGCCGCGTGGTACGGGACGAGGGCGTATGGGGCGCTTGATGCAGTGGCAAGTGTTGATGGTACAGGCGGGTAAAGGGTTGACCGAGATGAGGCGTGAACCATGCGACGCGTAATTCAGGGGCAGGTGGTCGTGGCCGGCGCGGGCGCAGGGCTGGCGCTGGTCAGCCGCGAGCCGCTGTCGTTTTGGGGCGGCTACGACTACCACACCGGCGAGATCATTGACCGCCGCCACCCGCTGTCGGGCGAGATCGCGGCCGGGCGCGTGCTGGCGGTGCCGTTCACGCGCGGCTCGTCGACGACTACCGCCGTGCTGTTAGAAGCGGTCAAAGCCGGCACGGCCCCCGCCGCCATTCTCACCACCGGCGCCGACACCTTCTTTGCGCTCGCCTCCGTCGTGGCCGACGAGCTCTATGGCCGCCCCATCGCTGTCGTCGCGCTCTCCGCGGCTGATTTTGCTGAACTGCAAACCGGCCAGCCGCTGCAAGTGACCGCCACGGGCCAGGTCATCCGCTCCGATTTAGGCTAATTGGGCGCAATTCTTCGCAGCGCCAGTTAGCCCTGTTTCACTGCTCTTGTGCTAACATCCACGCAGTCTTAACGCAACCATCAACCGCATAGAGGGATGCAAGATGCAACTCGTCATTGACGGCGTCAGCAAGCAATATCGCGGCGGCGTGTGGGGCCTGCGCGACTTCAACCTAAGCCTCGGCCCGGGCGTGCTCGGACTGCTCGGTCCGAACGGCGCGGGCAAGTCGACCCTCATGCGCATCCTGGCGACCATCACGCGCCCCACGGCCGGCAAGGTCACCTGGAACGGCGTGGACATCGCCCAGGCGCCCGACGCGCTGCGCGCCACGCTGGGCTATCTGCCGCAGGACTTCGGCGTCTACCCGAACCTGAGCGCCATTGAGTTTCTGGAGTACCTGGCCGCCATCAAGGGGCTGGATGGCCCCAGCACGCACCGCCGCATCGGTGAATTGCTCGAGGTCGTCAACTTGTCGGAGGCGGCCAAGCGGCCGCTGGGCGGGTACTCGGGCGGCATGAAGCAGCGTGTGGGCATCGCGCAGGCGCTGCTGAACGACCCCGGCCTGTTGATCGTGGACGAGCCGACCGTGGGCCTCGACCCAGAGGAGCGGGTGCGCTTCCGCAACCTGCTGTCGGACCTGTCGGGCGAGCGCATTGTCATCCTCTCCACCCACATCGTCTCGGACGTCGAGGCCACCGCGACCGATATTGCGATTGTCAACCAGGGCCGGTTGATTCACCACGCCCCACCCGAAGAACTGCTGCAAGCTGTAGCCGGCAAAGTGTGGGAGCTGCGCGTTGCCAGCGCCGATCTGCCGGCCGTCAAGCAACAGTATCTCGTCAGCGGCACGCTGCGGCGCAGCGCGGGCGTGCAGGTGCGGGTGGTGTCTGAGGCCCGCCCGGCTGGAGAGGCGCAGGCGGCCGAGCCGAACCTGGAAGATGCTTACCTGTACTTCGTCACTGGCGCGCCACAGTCCGCGCCGGCCCCGGCGGCAGCATGAAGACTGCCCGCCTCCTGTACCACCTGGCGCGCGCCGATGTCTTAGAGCGCGTGCGGCGCACCAGCTTCTTGTTCGCCGTGGCCGTGGGCGTCTTCCTGGGCTACTCGGTCAACGCCGGCCAACTGTCGGTGGCGCTGGGCGACTATCGCGGGGTCTACAACTCGGCCTGGGTCGGCAGCATGCTGGCCATCATCGTCAACACGATCTTCAGCCTGGCCGGCTTCTACATCGTCAAGAACGCCATTCAGCGCGACATCGAGACGGGCGTGGGGCAGATCATGGCGACCACGCCGCTGACGCGCGGCCAATACGTCATCGGTAAGTGGCTTAGCAATTTGGTGGTGCTCAGCGCGCTGGTGGGCGTCTTGGCGCTGGCCGGCCTCGTGCTCCAAATCACCCAGCCGGAGGTGCCCGGCATTGACCTGCTGGCGCTGCTGACGCCGATCGTCGTCCTCACCCTGCCGGTCATGGGCCTCGTCGCCGCCCTGGCCGTTTTGTTCGAGAGCATCAACTGGCTGCGGGGCGGCTTCGGCAACGTCGTCTATTTCTTCGTCTGGAGCTTCTTGCTGACCAGTGCCATCATCCCGGCCATGTCGCCGCAGGCGGCTGTCCCTGACCCGTTGGGCGTCGGTCTGTTGTACCGCAGCATGAACGTTGCGGCCCATCAGGCCTATCCCGACTTCACCGGCGAGGATTTTTCCATCGGCTCGAACGGCATCGACCCGCGCCTGATGCAAACCTTTGTGTGGAACGGCATTGACTGGACGCCGGGCGTGATCGCCGGGCAGATGGCGTATCTGCTGGTGGCGCTGGGGTTAGTGCTGCTGGCCGCGCTTTTCTTTGGCCGCTTCGACCCCGCGCGCGTCGGCGGCCGCCGCGCCCAGCGGGCCAAAGGGCCGCCCGCGCTTGAAGCCGCCGCGCCCGCTGCTGCGCCCTCGGCCCCGACCAAAACGGCCGCGGTATTGTCGCCCGTTCGGCTGGGAGGCTTTCGGCTCGGCGCGGTGTGGTTGGCGGAACTTAAGCTGCTGCTAAAGGGACAGCAGTGGTGGTGGTTTGTCGTGGCGACTGGGCTGATCGTGGCGGGGCTCGCGAGCGGCGCAGCGGCGCGCCAATATGTGCTGACTTTCGCCTGGATTTGGCCGGTGCTGATCTGGTCACAGCTGGGCAACCGCGAGGCCGCCCACCACGCCGGGCAGATGGTGTTCTCGGCCCCGCGCGCGGTGTGGCGGCAGTTGCCGGCGGCCTGGCTGGCCGGTGTGACGCTGGCCGCGCTGACGGGCAGCGGTGTGCTGGTGACGCTGCTCGTTACGGGCGACGGTTACGGCCTGGCGGCCTGGGTCACTGGGGCCCTGTTCGTGCCGGCGCTGGCGCTGGGCTTAGGTGTGTTGAGCGGCAGCGGCAAGCTGTTCGAGATCAGCTATCTGATTATTTGGTACATCGGCCCGCTCAACCACACGGCGGCCCTCGACTACACCGGCGCTACCGGCCAAAGCCAACCTGCTGCCTTCCTGGTCGCGACGGTGGTGCTGCTGGTTGTAGCGTTGGTGGTGCGCCGCTGGCAGGTGCAGGGGCGCTAGGCGGGTGTACCCGTTCGTGAAAACAAGAATTAGCCAGTTGACGAATGCGCCCACCTGGGTATAATCTGAGACGGTTCGGCCTAATGGCTCAAGTGGCAGCGCGATGGCCTCTTGATCGGCGGGTGCTTCCCCTGGCTTCTTTCGAGCGACGCGGACAGCGTGGGGCGGACTAGCAAACAGCAGTGGTACGGTCATGGCCCCGTAGCTCAATTGGCAGAGCAAGCGCCTCTTAAGCGTTAGGTTCTGGGATCGAAACCCAGCGGGGTCACTCTCATCACCAAAGGCCCGATCGCAAAGTGATCGGGCCTTTCGATAGGCGGAGATATCGCTGTGCAAACTTGCGGCATCTGCAACACCCAAGCCCCCGACATCAACCGAACGTGTGGCAAGTGCGGCGCCGACCTGAGCACGCAGTCGCAGACGGCGCTGGCCCGCACGAAGCTGCAAGGCAACGACCGGGTCTCGCTCATTCGCGTGTCGGTGGCGCATGACGCCTGCCCCGCGTGCGCTGCCATCCAGGGCGCCTACGCCAAAGACGCCGTGCCGACTCTGCCGCACCAGGGCTGCTCGCACGGCCTGGGCTGCCGCTGCTACTACGAGCCGGTGTTGACCGAAATCTGGCCGTAGGCGACGGCGCGCTTCACCAACCAAAAAGGGCCAACCTCCATGAGGTTGGCCCTTTTGATTCGGGAGTCCCTAATTGCTTAGCTGCTGCCGCGCCAGCGCCAGGGCGGCGGCCCGGTCGGTCACCTCGCCCGCGGCCTGGGCTTCGCGCACCGCTTCGAGCAGCGCGCCGACGCGCGGGCCGGGGCGCAGGTTCAGTTCGGCCATCAAGTCGTCGCCGGTCAGCAGCGTGGGCGGGTTGACGCTTTCTTCGGGTGTCTCAAAGTAAGCTCGCAGCAGGACCGAGGCCGCGTCGAGCCGTTCGTTCCAGGCCTCGGGCGGGGGCGGGCCGACGTAGCCCGCCAGGAAGTCTGCCAGCGCCAGAAAGACGCTTTCTACACCGGCCGCGCCGTGGGCCTTGAAGTAGCGGTAGATGGCGCGGCGCGTCACCGGCAATGTGGCGGCCAGTGTCGCCAGGTCAGTTTGCCCGGCGATGACGGCGCTCACCCGCCGGACTTCATCGGTGCTCAGCCGCAGCGCCAGCAGGCGCGCGCGGGCTACGGCTGGCTCGAGGCTGTGCAGCAGGGCCGCCAGCACCAGCAGCCAGCGCACCGGGCGCTCGTCGGTCAGGGCGGTTTGCAAGTGTGGGCCGAGGGCGGTGCGGTGGCGGCCGAGCCGCAGCGACACCAGCCCCAACGTCAGGTCGGAGGCCGCGTCCACATCGTGCACAGGGTTGAGCACGCTCAGGATGTCGGTCAGGCGGCTGATGGTGTTGAGGGTGTGATCCCAGTCCGCGCCTGAGGCGGTTGGTTCTGGCACGAGGGGGGCCAATAGGTCGAGTGCCGCCAGGGTGCGCAGCGTGGCGGCGGGCTTGCCGCCCCCCAGGCAGCGCATAAACTCATCGCGCTGGCGCTCGGCGGTGACGGTGGCCAGGGCAGGGGCAGCGGCTCGCACGGCGGCGCGCGTGGCGGGCTCTAGCCGGAAGCCAAGCTGCGAGGCCAGGCGCACGGCTCGCACCGCGCGGATGGGGTCGTCGTTGATGGACTGCGGCCCGCAGGCGCGGATGGTCTTATGGCGCAGGTCGGCCTGGCCGTTGAGCGGGTCAATCAGCGCGTCGGGCGCGGCCGGGTCGAGCGCGAGGGCGTTGATGGTGAAGTCGCGGGCGGCCAAGTCGGCGGCCAGGCTGTCGCCGCGCTGGCGGGCAAAGTCGAGCGTTAGCCGCTCGTCGTCGCGCACCAGCAGCACCCGGCCCACGCCGCGCTCGGCATCCAGCGGATAGAAGTCGGCGTTGAGCAGCTTGGCGCACGCGCGCCCGAAGGCCACCCCGTCGCCGGCCACCACAAAGTCGTAGTCGCGGATGCGGCGGCGCAGCACCAGATCGCGCACCGCGCCACCCACCAGCCAGAAGCGCGGGGCGGGGGGCAGGGCGCGGTACAGCTCGGCCACCAGCGGTGGCAGCTCGCTCACGCGGCGTCCGGTTTCAGATACACTTCTGGCTTGACCACGCCGATGAAGGGCAGATTGCGGTAGTACTCGTCCACATCCAGGCCGTAGCCGAAGACGTACTTGTCGGGGATGTCGAAACCGACGTAATGGATCGGCACGGGGGCCTCGCGGCGGGTGCTCTTGTCGAGCAGCGCGCAGATCTTGAGCGAGGCCGGCCGGCGGGTATTGAGCAGATCGAGCACGGCGGCGATGGTGTGGCCGGTGTCCACGATGTCTTCGACCACCAGCACGTGCCGGTTCTCGATGCTCTGATTGACGTCGAGGTTGATGCGCACGTTGCCGCTGGACTGGCGCGCGCCGACACCGTAAGACGAGATCGCCATGAAGTCAATCGCGTGCGGCACGGTGATGCGGCGCATCAGGTCGGTCAGGAACATCACGCCGCCGCGCAGGATGCACAGCAGCAGCAGGTCTTCGCCGGCGTAGTCCTGGCTGATCTGGGCCCCCAGCGCATGCACGCGGGCCTGCAATTGCGCTTCGGAGACCAGCACTTCGGCCAAAATCTCTTGATAGGCTTGCATGGCCCGACTCCTTTAGCGGCGCGGCACAATATGATGTTCGCGGCAGCGGGCCTCATATAGCTCGCTGGCCCCGACGACGACGACTGGGTCGTCATACCAGGCCGGGCGGTCGTTGATCAGGCGCTGGGTGCGCGAGGCCTCGCCGGCGCACACGGCGCAGATGGCGTGCAGCTTGTCGACGTGCTCGGCTAACGACATCAGGTGCGGCATGGGGCCAAACGGCTCGCCGCGAAAGTCCTGGTCGAGGCCGGCGACGATGACGCGCAGCCCGCGCGCCGCCAGCCCCTGGCAGATCACGCTCACCAGCAGCTCAAAGAACTGGGCCTCGTCCAGCGCCACGACGGTGGTGTCGGGGCGGAGCAGCGGCAGCAGGTCGGCGGCGGCGGCGACGGGCGTGGCGTCGAAGGCCGTGCCGGCGTGCGAGGTGACCTTTTCGACGGCGTAGCGGTTGTCAATGATCGGCTTGAAGACCTGCACGTTCTGGCGGGCGATGGTGGCGCGGCGCAGCCGTCGAATCAGTTCGTCGGTCTTGCCGCTGAACATGGAACCGGTGATGACTTCGATGGAGCCGGTGGGTTGGCGCATAGGGCAATCTCGCTGGGGGTCCGGGGGACCGGGTAAACGTAAAGGGCCGGTGGTCCAAAGGTGGGACCACCGGCCCTTATATAGATCAAGTGTCGTGCAACCGCAACTGCCGCGAGACGAACTATTCGGCGGCGGCGGTGGGAGCGGCCTCGGTCTCGACGGCGTCCGGCAGGAAACCGCGAGCGCGCAGGCGCTTCTTCAGGTCGATCAGGCTCTTGCGGCCAAAGCCTTCCAGGCTGAGGAAGGACTCTTCGCCCTGGGTCTCGAAGCGCGTGACCAGATCGGCCACGGTGTTCAGGCCGGCGTTGGTCAGCGCGGCCTCAGGGCGGGCGCCCAGCTCCAGCGCCGAGACGGGCTGGTCGGGTGTGACCTTGACGGTCTCGCGGGCGACAGCGGCTTCGCGGAACTTGTCGCGCACTTCCAGCTTCTTGTAGAAGCGGTCGACCTGGCCCTCAGTGTCCACCAAGCGCTGCTCGCCGGTGTAAAACGGGTGGCACTGCATGCACATGTCGGTGTGGATCAGTTCGCGCGTGGAGCCGGTGGTCCAGGTGTTGCCGCACGAACAAATGACGGTGGCCTGGTCGAAGAATTTAGGGTGTATACCGGTTTTCATAGTGTCCTCTGCCCCGACAAACGTTAGCCTGAGCGTTCCGTCGGTCGCGTGATTCTGGGGCGGAAATCACGCGACTCGGGGGAACACAGGCGACTACGACGGTGGGTGCGGCCTAGGCGCTGGCGGGCGCAGCCTCGGCGGCGGGGGCCGCGGCGACGGCGGCCGGGATGACGCTGACCTTCTTGCGGCCATTCGGCATGGTCTCGAAGGTCACGTGGCCGGAGGCGATAGCGTACAAAGTGTCATCGCGCCCCTTGCGCACGTTCAGGCCGGGGTGAATATGGGTGCCGTGTTGGCGGGTGATGATGTGGCCCGACTGCACCAACTCACCGCCGAATTTCTTGATGCCCAGGCGCTGGGAGTTGCTGTCGCGCCCGTTCCGGCTTGAGCCGGCGCCTTTTTTATGTGCCATGGTGGTCTCTCCTACCCTACGATGGTGTTGATGTGCAAGCGGGTGTACTTCTGGCGATGGCCGCGCTTGCGGCGCTGGCGCTCTTTGGCTTTGTAGCGAAAGGCGATCAGCTTGGGGCCCTTGATGAGCCCTTCGACGGTGGCCTGCACGCTGGCTCCGGCGATGGTCGGCGCGCCAATGGTGGCGGCCCCATCGTTGACGATCAGCAAGACTTCGCCGAACGTGTAAGCCGCGCCGTCTTCGACCTGCATGAGGTCTACTTCGACCGCGCCGCCTTCGACGACGCGGAACTGACGTCCGCCGCTGCGGATGATGGCATACTTCATAACTTGGGCTCCAATCCTCGCTTCACCGTGGTCTGCCGGGCGCAAGCGCGCGGGTGGTGCTGGGCAGTCCAACGGGGAAGACTGGTTGATGGTGCGCCACACGGGGCGCTGACGGCAAGATGCCCCAGCCAGTGCCGGGGCAACGAAGGGTGATTATAGTCGGGGGATGGGCGAATTGTCAATGCCGGCCATAAGGCTATAAGGCTGGGAGCATTTCAGTCTGGGGGCCAATTTTGCAAAAGGCTCGGTGGCGGCAACGTCGAGATAG
>JBBRZY010000074.1:0-11352 GCA_038252885.1 Anaerolineales bacterium
GGGTGAGTTTTGTGACGCCCAGACTGCCCCGGCCAGACTTCGCGAAAATTGGCACAAGATTTCCGGTGACTCTTTCCGTCATTATGTACTAGGGCGATCAGCTTTATCGCCCCTATAGTGTCTAACTATGACTTACCCGCTTGCCGCTGAAATGTGTTACATGTGTGCGTGTCCGAACTGGGGAGTGAATTGCCCTCCGGCCGGTCGCGCGTGGTTGCCTGACTAACCCGCTCTACCGATTAGCCGCCGGGCACTAGCTCCCCACTAGGTTGTATAGGGAGCGCCTGCCTGAGAACGTGACAGCCCAGGATACGCTCCTGGGCTGTTTTTTGTTTTCTGGACTGGAGACCGCATGAAAGTTTCGAACCGCGCCTGGCGCGACCGTTTGGCCGGGCAACTGCCCGCAGACCTGGCCGAGGAAATTGACATCTTCGACTCGGAGATTGAGCTGCGCAAAGCCGGCAAGCTCGACGAGAAGGTGTTTGCCGAGACCCGGCTGCGGCGCGGCGTGTACGGCCAGCGCTACGACAACGGCCAGCGCTGGGATGGCGAGGTGACCCAGGCGCTGACTTACCCGGCCGCCCCGCTGACCAAAGGCCCCAACACCCTGTGGGACGCGCCCGGGATGCAGCGCATTAAGGTGCCGTTCGGCGGCCTGAACGCCCGCCAACTCGAAGTGATGGCGGAGTTGGCCGAGGAGTACTCGGACGGCATCGCGCATGTGACCACGCGGCAAGACTTTCAACTGCACTTCATTCATATCGGCGACACGCCCGCGCTCATGCGGCGGCTGGCGACGGTGGGCATGACCACGCGCGAAGCCTGCGGCAACGTGGTGCGCAACGTGACCGCCTGCCCGATCGCGGGGGTGTGCGGCACCGAGACCTTCGATGTGACGCCCTACGCGCGGGCCATCACCGACTTCTTGATGGGCCACCCGGACACGCAGGACTTTGGCCGCAAGTTCAAGGTGGCCTTCTCGGGCTGCGCCGGCAAGGGCTGCGGCCTGGTGAACATGCACGACATGGGCGCGATTGCCGTCACGCGCGAAGTGGCGGGCGAGGTGGAGCGCGGCTTTGAGCTGTATGTGGGCGGCGGGCTAGGCTCGGTGCCGCACCAGGCCAAGCTGTTCGACGCCTTTGTGCCGGAGGCCGAACTACTGCCGCTGTCGCAGGCCATCGCGCGGGTGTTTGCGCGGCTGGGCGAAAAGACCAACCGCAACCGGGCGCGCATCAAGTTCCTGGTGGCCAAGCTGGGCATCGAGGAGTTCAAGCGGCTGGTGCTCGAAGAGCGCGCCATTCTGCCGTATGACCCGGAGTGGACGGCTTACCTGGCCGACCTGCACATCACCGATGAGCAGCCGCTGCACGCCCCGGCCGAGCTGCCGACGGCCAAGCAACCGGAGCCGCTGGCCCGCTGGCTGCGCACCAATGTGGAGCCGCAGCGCCAGGCGGGCTACTACAGTGTCACCGTCACGCTGCCGCTGGGCGACCTGACCGGCGACCAACTGCGCGGGCTGGCCGACATCGCCCGCACGTTCACGCGCGAGACGCTGCGCACGACCGTGGACCAAAACATTATCCTGCGCTGGGTGAGCGGGGCCGACGTGCTGGCCCTGCACGCGGCGCTCGACACATTCGGGCTGGCGAAGGCCGGCGCGGGCACCATCGTAGACGTCACCTCCTGCCCCGGCACCGACACCTGCAAGCTGGGCATCGCTTCCAGCCGGGGGCTGGCGGCCGAGTTGAGCACGCGCCTGGCCGAGAAGGCCCACACGCTCGACACGGCGGTGCAGGGGCTGCACATCAAGATCAGCGGCTGCTTCAACTCGTGCGGCCAGCACCATGTGGCCGACCTGGGTTTCTACGGCGTCAGCCGCCATAGCGGCGACTTCATCGTGCCGCATTTTCAGGTGGTGCTGGGCGGCCAGTGGGGCAACAACGCCGGGTCGTACGGGCTGGCCGTCGGCGCGGTGCCGAGCAAGCGCATCCCCGAGGTAGTGGACCGGCTGACCGAGCGCTACGTGAGCGCGCGCGAAGCGGACGAGACGTTCCAAAACTTCGTCAAGCGCATTGGCAAGGTGGAGATCAAGCGGCTGTTGAACGACCTGACGGCCATGCCCACCTACGCCGCCGACCCGACCTACTACACCGACTGGGGCGACGCGCGGGTGTTCACCATCGGCGACATGGGCGTGGGCGAGTGCGCGGGCGAGGTGGTCTCGCGGATTGACTTCGCGCTGACCGGCGCCGACCGGCAGGTGTTCGAGGCGCAACTGCTGCTGGAAGCCGGGCAGGCCCAGAAGGCCGGCGAGACCGCCTACGCCGCCATGCTGCAAGCGATCCACGGGTTGGTGAAGGAAGAGTTCTACGACGTGCCGAACGAGCCGGACCGGATCGCGGCCGAGTTCCGGGCGCGCTTCTACGACACACGCATTTTCTGGGACCCGTACGCGCACGGAAAATTTGGGCAGTACTTCTTCCAGGCGCACGAGGCCAAAGAATTGCCCTACACGGCTGAGGTGGCGCACCAGCGCATCGAGGAAGCGCAGTTGGTGCTGGAGGCCACGCACGCCGCCTACCGCAAGCTGCGGGCCGCGCGCCTGAACGCCGTCGCGCCCGAGGTGGCCCAGAAATGAGCCTGCAACATCTGGCCATCAAGCTGTTCGTCGCCAACCCGGCGCAGGCCGCCGAGACCCATTGGGTGGCCTACTTCAACCGCTGGATTCAGCAGCACCTGGCCCCGGAGATGCTGATTGACGTGGCCGACTATCGCCATGTGCACCACGGCCCAGGCGTGATGCTGATCGCGCACGAAGCCAGCTATAGCCTGGACGAGACCGGCGGCGAGTTGGGGCTGCTCTACACGCGCAAGGCCGAGGTGGCGGGCGACGCCGCCGCCGCGCTGGCGCAGGCCGTGGGCGCGACCCTGGCCGCCGCCCAGCGGATTGAGGCCGACACGCCGCTGCGGTTCGACCTGAGCCGCCTGCTGCTGATCGTGAACGACCGGCTGCTGGCCCCCAACACGCCCGAGACGCTGGCGGCGCTGCAACCCGCCCTGACCACGTACTTCGACGGGCTGTACGGCGCGGGCGGCTACACGCTGCAACCCGGCGCACCCGGCCGCGAACGCTTCGCCGTGGCGGTGCATGTGGCGCAGCCCCCCACCCTGGCCGCGCTCGCCGAGCGCCAACCAGCCACCGAGGTTGGGTCGCATGAGTGACACGCTGGGCAAGGTCTATCTGGTAGGCGGCGGCCCCGGCGACCCGGGCCTGATTACGGTGAAGGGGCTGGGCTGCTTGCGCATGGCGGACGTGGTGCTGTACGACCGCCTGATCGCCCCGGCGCTGTTGGCCGAGACCCCGGCCCGCGCCGAACTGATTGATGTGGGCAAGGAGCCGGCCCAGGCGCGGCGCGCGCAGGACGACATCAACGCGCAGTTGATCGCGCACGCGCGCGCCGGCAAGACGGTGGTGCGGCTGAAGGGCGGTGACCCGTTTGTGTTCGGGCGCGGCGGCGAAGAAGCGCTGGCGCTGGTCGAAGCGGGCATTCCGTTTGAGGTGGTGCCGGGCATCAGCAGCGCCATCGCGGCCCCGGCCTACGCCGGCATCCCGGTGACGCACCGCAACGTAGCGCAGTCGTTTACGGTCGTGACCGGCCACACGGCGGATGGCGGCGACGCGGGCGGCGCGGCCTGGGACGACCTGCCCCGCAGCGGGACGCTGGTGCTGCTGATGGGCGTGAAGCACCTGCCCGAGATAACGGCCAAGCTCATCGCCGCCGGGCGCGCGCCGAGCACGCCGGTGGCCGTCATTCACTGGGGCACGACGCCGCAGCAGCAAGTGCTGACCGGCACGCTGGCCGACATCGCCACGCTGGCGCAGCACGTGCCGCCGCCGGCCACCATCGTCATTGGCGAGGTCGTGGCGCTGCGGGCGGCCCTGAGCGCCGGGCTGCTGCCCGAACTGGCCCCGTTGGCGGCCGACTGGCCGGTACACACGCAAACTACTCCGACTGATGCGATCCATGACTAAGCCTGTGCTTGAAACCAACGCGGTGTGGACGCCCGAGCAACTGCGGGCCACCTCGGCGGCGTTCGAAGACGCCGACTCGGCCGACGTGCTGCGCTGGGGCGCGGACACCTTCGCGCCGCACCTGGCGCTGGCGACCGGCTTCGGGCCGGAGGGCGTGGTGCTGATGCATCTGGTGAGCCAGGTAGCGCCGCAGACCACGGTGTTTTACATTGACACCGGGCTGCTGTTCGAAGAAACCTACGCCCTGCGCGACGCGCTGGCCGAGCGGCTGGGGATCACCTTTACGCGCGTGGCGACCGACCTGACGGTGGAAGCGCAAGCGGCGGCGCACGGCGCACGGCTGTGGCGGCGCGAACCAGACGCCTGCTGCGAAATCCGCAAGGTGGCCCCGTTGCGCGCCTTCCTGAAGACCCAACGCGCCTGGATCACCGCCATCCGCCGCGACCAGACGCCGCAGCGCGCCAACGCCGGGCTGACCGAGTGGGACCGCACCAATGGGCTGGTGAAGCTCAACCCGCTGGCGCGCTGGACGAGCGAGCAGGTGTGGGCGTACATCAGCGATAACGATCTGCCCTACAATCCGCTGCACGATCAGGGCTTCCCCAGCATTGGCTGCTGGCCGTGCACCGCGCCGGTGGCGGCGGGGGCCGACCCGCGCTCGGGCCGGTGGGCGGGCACCACCAAAGTTGAGTGCGGCATTCATTTCAATCGGCCGGCTACGCAGCCGGCCCATTCCATGCTGCTGGCAAGCCAACCGGCTTCCGGCGATTAGATAGAGGACCTGTGTCGAATTCTAAAGTCTCGTCTTTGATTACCCCGTATGGCGGCCAACTGGTGGATTTGTTGGTCGCGCTTGAAGCCCGTGCGGCCCAGCACGCCTATGCCAGCCGGCTTCCGTCCATTCAACTCTCGGAGCGGTCGGTGTGCGATTTGGAATTGCTGGCGACGGGCGGCTTCTCACCGCTGACGCGCTTTATGGACAAGGCCGACTACACCCGCGTGCTGGCCGACCGGCGGCTGGCGAACGGGCAAATCTTCCCGATCCCGATCACGCTGCCGGTGGCCGAGAGCCCGGCGCTGAAGCTCGACACCGACGTGGCGCTGCGCAACAGCAAGAACGACCTGCTGGCGATCTTGACCATCGAAGAAATTTACGAGTGGGATCTGAACGAGGCCGCGCAGCAGGTGTTCGGCACGCTCGACCCGCGCCACCCGCTGGTGGCCGAGATGCACCGCTGGGGGCGCGTGAATCTGTCCGGCCGGCTGCAGGTGCTGCAACTGCCGCAGCACTACGACTTCCAGCCGCTGCGGCTGACGCCGGCGCAGGTGCGCACACGGCTGGCCGAGTATGGCCGCGAGAACGTGGTGGCGTTCCAGACGCGCAACCCGCTGCACCGCGCCCACGAGGAGTTGACCAAACGCGCCGCGCAGGAAAAGGACGGCGTGCTGTTATTGCATCCGGTGGTGGGGCTGACCAAGCCGGGCGACGTGGATCACTTCACGCGCGTGCGGGCTTACAAGGCGCTGGCCGAGCATTACTACGACTCGGACCGCATCCTGCTGGCGCTGCTGCCGCTGGCGATGCGCATGGCCGGGCCGCGCGAGGCGCTGTGGCACGCCCTCATCCGCCGCAACTTTGGCGCTAACTATCTGATCGTCGGGCGCGACCACGCCAGCCCCGGCAACGACAGCACCGGCAAGCCGTTCTACGGCCCGTACGACGCGCAGGAACTGGTGGCGCAGTATGGCCCGGAGTTGGGCATGGGCATGGTGCCCTTTCGTGAGCTGGTCTACCTGCCGGAAGAAGACCGCTACGAAGAGAGCGACAAGGTGCCGGCCGAGGCCAAGACGGCCTCGATCTCGGGCACGCAGGTGCGCACCAAGTACCTGGCCGCCGGCCGCCAACTGCCGGAGTGGTTCACGCGCCCGGAGGTGGCTGAGATTTTGGCCGAGAGCTACCCGCCGCGCCATCGCCAGGGCGTGTGCGTGTGGCTGACCGGGCTGAGCGGCGCGGGCAAGTCGACTACGGCCGAGGCGCTGGTAGAATTGCTGCTGGAGCGCGGGCGGCAAGTAACGCTGCTGGACGGCGATGTGGTGCGCACGCATCTGTCGAAGGGGCTGGGCTTCAGCGCTGAGGATCGCGACATCAACATCCGCCGGATCGGTTTTGTGGCATCGGAGATCGTGCGGCACGGCGGCGTGACGATTGCTGCGGCGGTGAGCCCGTACCGCGCCACCCGCAACGAAGTGCGCCGGATGGTGGAGAGCGAGCGCTTTGTGGAGGTGTTCGTGGACACGCCACTGGAAGTGTGCGAGGCCCGCGACGTGAAGGGCATGTATGCCAAGGCCCGGCGCGGCGAGATTAAGGGCTTCACCGGCATTGACGACCCGTACGAAGCGCCGCTCAACTCCGAGCTGACGCTGAGCACGGTGGGCGCGACGCCGCAGGAAAACGCCGAACTGATCCTCAACTATCTGGTAGAGGCCGGTTTTGTGCGCACGGTGGCCGCGCCGGTGACGCCCGCGCCGGTGACCGCCCACTAGGCGGCGATAGCGGTGACGCACTACCCGGTCTTTCTCGATCTGACGGAGCGGCTGGTCGTCGTCATCGGCGGCGGGCCGACCGCGCAGGGCAAGATTGCCGGGGTGCTGGCCGCCGGGGCGCGGGTGCGAGTCATCGCGCCCACGCTGACGCCGGAACTGCAAATACTGGTAAGCGAGGGGCGGGTGGACTACCACGCCCGCCCCTTCGCCGTCGGCGACCTGGTCGAGGCCGACCTGGTGATCTGCGCCGACAGCGACGAGGCCGTGAACGCGCTGGTCTGGCACGCCGCCACCGCCGCCCACCTGTGGGTGAACGTGGTCGATGATCCCCCCCACTGCACTTTTATTGCCCCATCTATCGCGCGGCGCGGCGACTTGACGGTGGCCGTCTCGACGGGCGGCAAAGCGCCGGCGCTGGCCGTGCGGGTGCGCGAGCAGATCGAAGCGCTCATCGGCGACGAGCACGCGCAGTTTCTGGCGCTGGCCGGCCGCCTGCGAGCGCCGCTGGCCGAGCGCCACCCCAACTTTGGCGACCGCAGACGCATCTGGTACGAGTTAGTCGACTCGGACGTGCTGCCGGCGCTCAAGCGCGGCGACGAGCCGGCCGCGCTGCGCACGATTGCCACAATCACCGGCATCACACTCGAACCCAGCCAGTCTGCATGACCACTGAAACCACCGACCGAATCTATGTGCTGGGCACGCGCCCGTCGCGGCTGGCGCGCTGGCAGACCGACTGGGTGCGCGGCCAACTGCAAGCGCGCTGGCCGGCGCTGCGGGTGGAGGTGCGGCTGTTCACCACGGCCGGCGACCGCAACCCCAACCAACCGCTGCCAGAGATCGGCACGCGCGGGCTGTTCACCGCCGACCTGGAGCACGCGCTGCTGGCAGGCGAGGTGGACCTGGCGGTGCATTCGCTCAAAGACCTGCCGGTAGACGATCCGCCCGAGACGGCGCTGGGCGCGATCTGCGCGCGGGCCGATGCGCGCGATGTGCTGGTGTTTGCCAAGCCGGAGCAAAAGCTAGCCGACCTGCCGGCCGGGGCGCGGGTGGGCACGTGCAGCCTGCGCCGCAGCGCGCAACTGCTGGCGCTGCGGCCCGACCTGGACATCCAGCCGGTGCGCGGCAACGTGGACACGCGGCTGGCGAAAGTGCAGCGCGGCGACTACGACGCCATCGTGCTGGCGGCGGCCGGGCTGGTGCGGCTGGGGTTGGGCGAGCACATCGGCCAATATCTGTCACTGGACGAGATGCTGCCCGCGCCGGGGCAGGCCGCGCTGGCGGTGCAGTGCCGCGCCGGTGACGCGCAGGCCTTGGCGCGGCTGGCCCCGCTGGATGACCCGGCCGCGCGCGCCGCGACGACGGCCGAGCGCGCTTTTCTGCGTGGGCTGGGCGGCGGGTGCTCGGCCCCGATTGCGGCCTACGCCCACGCAGTGACGGCCGGGCCGCCCTCGGGCGAGCATTGCCGGCGCGCCGTAAACGCGCCCTCGGAACTGGAATTGATTGGCCTGGTGACCAACCCCAACGGCCAACAGCGCGTGAGCGTGAGCGGCACCGGCAGCGGCGCAGAGGCGGCGGCGTTGGGTCAAACGCTGGCCCAACAGGCGCTGGCCCAGGGCGCACGCGCGTGGCTGTGAGCGCTTTGCAGAATAGGCGCGTGGTCATCACGCGCGCGGGCGCACAGGCGGCCGAGGCCGGGCGGGCGCTGGCGGCGCTGGGCGGCGTGCCGATCTACTTCCCCACGGTGCGCATCGCCCCGGCGGCCGACCCCGCGCCACTGTCCGAGGCGCTGCAAGTGGCACAAACTTACGATTGGATCGTGTTTACCAGCGCCAACGCCGTGCGGGCCGTGGGCGGGCGGCTGGCACAGCGCGGGCTGACCATGGCGGCGCTGCGCGGCCCCAAGCTGGCAGCGATTGGCCCAGCCACGGCGCGCACGCTGACCGGTTGGGGGCTGACCGCCACGCTGCTGCCAGAGGAGCAATCCGCCGGAGCGTTGGCCGAAGCATTATTGGGCGAGGTGCGCGGCCTGCGCGTGCTGGTGCCGCAGAGCGACCGCGCCCGCCCGCATTTGGCGGAGGCGCTGCGGACAGCCGGCGCGCAGGTGACGGTGGTGACGGCCTACCGCACGCTGACGGCGGTGCTCGACCCGGCCGCGCTGGCCGAGTTGGCGCGCGGCGTGGACGCGGTGACGTTTGCCAGCCCGTCGGCCGTGGAGGGCTGGGTAGTGCTGACGGGCGGACAGGACAGCGGGCCGGCGGTGATCGCCTGCCTGGGGCCGACGACGGCCGAGGCGGCGCGGATGGCCGGGCTGCCGGTGCAGGTGGTGGCCACCGAGCCGCACACCTGGCCGGCGCTGCTGACCGCGCTCGAAGTATTTTGGAACACTCCCAAGGACTGATGATGACCACAGCCGCCCCCCTCCCCACCCCGAATGCCGCGCGACCGCGCCGCCTGCGCCTGACGCCGCAACTGCGCGCGCTGGTGCGCGAGACCACGCTGGCGGCGGGCGACTTCATCTATCCGTTTTTTGTGACGCACGGGAGCGGGGTGCAGCAGCCGATCGCTTCGATGCCGGGGGTGTTCCAGTGGTCGCCGGACAGGCTGGGGGATGAGGCGCGGGCGGTGGCGGCGTTGGGCATTCCGGCGGTGCTGCTGTTCGGGTTGCCGGCCCACAAGGACGCGCTCGGCTCGGAGAACTTCGCGCCGGACGGCATCATCCCGCAGGCCATTCGCGCCATCAAGGCCGCCGCGCCGGAGCTGATCGTGATCACCGATGTCTGCATGTGCGAGTACACCGACCACGGCCACTGCGGCCTGGTGAACACTGGCGACCAGCCGCACCTGCCGCCGGGCTATGTGCTTAACGACGAGAGCCTGGCGATCATCGCGCAGGCGGCGGTGACGCACGCCGAGGCGGGGGCCGACATCGTGGCGCCGTCGGGGATGTTGGATGGGCAGGTGGGTGCGCTGCGGGCGGCGCTGGACGGCGCGGGGTTCAGCCATCTGCCGGTGCTGGCCTACAGCACCAAGTACGCCTCGGCGCTGTATGGGCCGTTCCGCGAGGCGGCGCAGGGCGCGCCGCAGTTTGGCGACCGCAAGACGCACCAGATGGACCCGGCCAACGCGCGCGAGGCGCTGCGCGAGACGGCGCTGGACGTGGCCGAGGGGGCGGATATGCTGATGGTGAAGCCGGCGCTGCCCTACCTGGACATCGTGCGGCAGACGAAAGCGCAGTTTCCCGAAGTGCCGCTGGTGGCCTACAACGTGAGCGGGGAGTACGCGATGGTGAAGGCCGCCGCCGCGAACGGCTGGCTGGATGAGCGGCGGGTGGTGCTCGAACTACTGACCAGCATCAAGCGCGCCGGGGCGGATTTGGTGATCACGTATCACGCCAAGGACGCGGCCATGTGGCTGGCAACGGATAGGTAGCGGATGTAACGGATGCGCTACGGTGTAGCGCGCGCAAGCCGAGACGGGCGAGGTGGTTAGCGCAGGTTGTGAGTGCAGCTAGAACGGCCCGCGAATGGCGACTGCGATATACACAATGAGGAATACCAAGCCGATCAAATGCCAAGCGCGCACCAGGAATATGTCCAACTTGGGGCGTCGATCAAGATCGCCGAAGAAGATTAATTCGGGGTAAAGCCATGGAAATCGCGCACGCCGCTTCTGCATCTGATCTCGATATTTGGTCGGTGTAAACCAGGCTGAATACGCATTAGGGAGTAACAATGCATACATAACCACTAGCAAGATCAATACGACCTGATGTAACATCACAACCCCTACGAACTTAATGCTCAGGCCGCCGACTTTTTGCTCGGCATCACCAGCCGCTAGAACGGCCCGTGATTGGCGATGACGACCACGATCGCCACGCCAAACACCACCAAGAAAAACAGGTAGCCGGCGCGGGCCATAAAGATATCAAAGTTCGGGTAACGCTCGTAAAAGCCGTAGGTCCATGTTTCTGGATGCCACGGCACCCGCTTGCGTAGGCGCTTGCGGCGACCATGCATGGTCCGCAAATAATCGTCCGGTGTAAACCACGCCGAATATGCGAGTGGCAGCATCAGCACAAACACAATAATAAAAAAGGGCAACTCCATCTGTCCCCCCGTTGAAACGAACGGTCAGGCCGCCTCTTCTTTGCCCGGCATCACCAGCGGCTGCAGGCCGGCTTCGATGTCGGCGCGCTTCGGCTCCAGCCAGGGGGCGAGGACGAGCTTCTCGCCCAGGTGCGCCTGATCCTCGTCGCGGGCGAAGCCGGGGCCGTCGGTGGCAAGCTCGAACAGGCAGCCGCCGGGCTCGCGGAAGTAGACCGACTGGAACCAGAAGCGGTCAATCGGCGCGCTGGGCTGCAAGCCGGCCTGGAGAATGATTTTGCGCAGCGCCAGTTCTTCGACCGGGTCGTTCACGCGCCAGGCGACGTGATGCACGCCGCCGGTGCCCCACTCACCCTGCGGCGCGCTGGCGTTCTCTTTGAGGTCAATCCAGCGCCCCGGCCCGCCGCCCTCGACGGCGTAGCGGTGCCAGCCGTCTTCCACGCCGACTTTCTCAAAGCCCAGCACCCGCGTCAGCAACCCGGCGGTGGCTGAGACGCTGCGCTCCCACAAACGCACCGAGTGCATGCCGCGCGCCTGGTGCTCGGCCGGCACGTTGCTGCCGGCCCATGGCACGGTGGCCGGCGCGTTTTCGGATTCAACGAACGCCAGCGCCAGGCCGTGCGGATCAGCGAAAGGCAGCACGGTCTCGCCAAAGCGCGTTTCGAC
>JBBRZY010000075.1:0-11350 GCA_038252885.1 Anaerolineales bacterium
ACAAGTATAACGAGCTGCCTTACAAGTTCGAGGCCGGCACACCGTCGATTGCCGAGGCGATTGGGCTGGGCGCGGCGATTGTGTACCTGGAAGGCATTGGCATGGAGGCGATCCAGGCGCACGAGCAGCAGGTCATCGCCTATGCGATGGAACGGCTGGAGGAGGTGCCGGGCGTGAAGGTGTATGGCCCGGCGGCCAGCCGGCGCGGCGGGGTGGCCGCCTTCTCATTTGGCGAGGTGCACCCGCACGATGTGGCGCAGCTGCTAGACCGCGAGGGGATTGCGGTGCGGGCGGGCCATCATTGCGCCATGCCGCTGCACGACCGTTACGACCTGCCGGCCACGACCCGGGCCAGCTTCTACCTGTATAATAACAACGAGGAAGTCGACCGGCTGGTCGAGGCCCTTTACAAGGTCAAAAAGCTGTTCAGCTAGCGATCGCCCGCGGGCGATCTGGCAGAGGCCACTATGGACGACCTGTACCGCGAAGTCATACTCGATCACTACAAGAACCCGCGCCATCACGGCAAGCTCGACCCCAACGACTTTACGTATGAGGACGAGAACCCGCTGTGCGGCGACAAGCTGCGGATTGATGTGCGGCTGGACGAGACCGGGACGCGCGTGGCGGACGTGGCCTTTAGCGGGCGCGGCTGCGCCATCTCGCAGGCGTCGGCCTCGCTGCTGACCGAGTCGATTGAAGGCAAGACGCTGGAAGAAGTGAAGGCGCTGACTAAGGACGACATTCTGGACCTGCTCGGCATCGAGCTAGGCCCGGTACGGCTGAAGTGCGCGCTGTTGTCACTGAAGGTGTTGAAGGCCGGCGCTTATGGCTTGGCCGGGCAGACATATCATGACCACGAAGATGACTAAGTAAAGGCAGCAAGTCTAATGGCGTATTACGACAAGGTGGATCCC
Source organism: Anaerolineales bacterium (assembly GCA_038252885.1). Lineage (GTDB taxonomy): Bacteria > Chloroflexota > Anaerolineae > Anaerolineales > UBA6663 > JADZEK01. Next base: position 918 of record JBBRZY010000075.1, read on the forward strand.
GCGACGGCCGAGTATGTAGCCGTGGCGACGAAGGCTGAGTTGCCCAACGGCACGCGTAAATTGCTGGAAGTCGATGGGCGCGCGATTGCGGTCTTCAACATTGCCGGCACGTATTACTGCATCGCCGACGTGTGCTCGCACGACGACGGCCCGGTGGCCGAGGGCGAACTGATCGGCTATGCGATCGAGTGCCCGCGCCACGGCGCGCACTTCGATGTGCGCACCGGCAAGGTGCTGTCGTTCCCCGCCATTGTCGACATCCCGGCCTACCCGGTGCGGGTAGACGGCGATGACATTTTGATCGGACTGCCACCGGCCGACTAGCGGCCGGGCGGGCTGCCCGAATCGCCCATCCCCCCGAAACACCCTGGACGATGCCAAAACCATCCCAAGATTTGTCCGCGCGCGTGGATGAGTTGACCCAGGCCCTACGCTATCACAATCATCGCTACCACGTTGTCGCCCAACCGCTGATCTCTGACGCCGAGTACGACGCGCTCTACAACGAACTCAAAGCCCTCGAAGCCGAGCACCCCGAGCTAGCGCGCGCCGATTCGCCGACGCAGCGGGTGGGGGGCGAGATTTCGGCCAAGTTCATCAAGGTGCCACATCCCGGCCCGATCTTGAGTCTCAGCAACGCCTTCTCGGGCGATGATCTGCGCGCCTGGTATGAGCGCCTGGTGCGGCTCGATGATCGGGTGGAGAAGGCCAGCTATGTGGTTGAGCCCAAGATTGACGGGCTGACGGTGGTGCTGCACTACGAGCACGGGCAGTTTGTGCGTGGGGCGACGCGCGGCGATGGCGAAGTGGGCGAGGAAATCACGCCCAACTTGCGGACCATTCGGACGCTGCCGCTGCGGATTCCGGTGCCGGCGGTCGCGGGGGCGGGCAAGGGTAAGGCGACGGCCAAGCCGAGCCGGAAGCAGCCCGCGCTCAGTGCGCCGGCCCGGATCGTCGTGCGCGGCGAAGCGGTGATCTACAACAAAGACTTTGCCGCGATGAACGCCGCACTAACGGCCGAGGGCAAGGAGACCTACGTGAACGCGCGCAACACAGCGTCGGGCGCGCTGCGGCAGTTGGACCCGAAGCTGACAGCGGCGCGGCCGATCTCGCTGCTGTGCTACGCCGTGGTGGACTCTGACGGGCTGAAGGTCGACACGCAGTGGGAGGTAATTGAGACGCTGCGGGCGCTGGGTTTCCCGACCGCTACGACGGTGCGGCTGTGCCCCGACTTGGAGAGCGCCATCGCCTACTGCGAGGCGCAGGCGGCGGAGCGCGACCAACTGCCATATGAGACGGACGGCCTCGTCATCAAGCTCAACGATTTGCGGCTGGCGGCTGATTTGGGCGTGGTGGGCAAAGACCCGCGCGGCGCGATTGCGTATAAATTCCCGGCGCGCGAGGTGTCTACGACGCTGCAGGACATTGTAGTGAATGTGGGCCGGTCTGGGGTGCTGACGCCCAACGCGGTGCTGGAGCCGGTGGTAGTCAGCGGCGTGACGGTGAAGCAAGCCACGCTGCACAATTTCAACTTCATCGCCGATAAGGACATTCGCCTGGGCGACCGAGTGATGATCAAGCGCGCCGGCGAGGTCATCCCGTATGTCATCGGCCCAATCGTCGAGGCGCGCACAGGGGCCGAACGGGTGTATCAGATGCCGACGAACTGCCCGGCCTGCGGCGAGCCGGTAGAGCGGGTGGAGGGCGAAGTGGCCTTCTACTGCGTCAACGGCGCGTGCCCGGCGCAATTGAATCGACTATTGGAACACTTTGTCGGCGTGCTGGACATCGTGGGCTTCGGCGAGAAGCTGGCGGTGCAATTGGTCCAGGTGGGGCTGGTGAAGGACGTGGCGGATGTATTCACCCTGACCAAGCAGCAACTGCTGGAGCTGGAAGGCTTTGCCGACAAAAAAGCACAGAACCTAATTGACAACATTGCGGCGACGCGCGAACGGCTGGGGCGCGAGCAGCAATTGGGACGGCTGATCGGCGCGCTGGGCATTAGGGGCGTGGGCGAAGTGATGGCGACCGACCTGGCGACGCACTACAGCACGCTAGACGAGCTGCAAAAAGCCACAGTCGAAGACATGCAAGTGGTGGACGGTGTAGGCCCCAATGTGAGCCAGGCGGTGGCAGATTGGTTCAGGCTGCCCGGCAACAAGCAACTGTTGAAGAAACTCAAGAAGCTGGGGGTGTGGCCGACCGCGGCGGAGAAGCGCAAGGCGGTGATCGCCGACACGTTGGGCGGTCAGACTTTTGTGATTACGGGCTCGCTGCCCACCTGGTCGCGCGACGACGCTAAGGCCTTTATTGAGGCCCATGGCGGCAAGGTGACCGACAGCGTGAGCAAGAAGACCAGCTACCTGGTCCTCGGTGAAGCGCCGGGCTCGAAGTACGCCAAGGCACTGGAATTGGGCGTGCCAGTGGTGGACGAGGCCGGGCTGCGCCAGTTAGGCGAAGCGGGGTAGCTCCACGAAGGCGACATAATGTAATAGGTAGTTTGATTTGTGAAATGTGATATATTCACAAACCAGCCTACACAGCAATGAGTTAAAGGAGCAGCGATGGAGGAAACTCTGGTCAACGACAAAATCGAAGAGCGAATCCGCTTTTGGAACGACCGGGTGGCGTCGCTCGAAGCCGCTGACCTATATTTCTACAACCAGCCCATCGAGGAACTGAACGGCGGGGTCAAGGTGCGGGTGCGCGGGCGTGAAATGCTGATGTTCGCGTCCTACAGCTATCTGGGCCTGATTGGACACCCCAAGATCAACGCGGCGGCCAAGGCGGCCGTGGATGCTTATGGCACCGGTACACACGGCGTGCGGTTATTGGCCGGCACGTTAAATCTCCACCGTGAACTCGAAGAAACGATCGCCAATTTCAAGCGCACGGCCGACGCCGTGACCTTCTCCAGCGGCTACGTGACCAACCTGACCGCCATTTCGACCATGGTGGGCCGGCACGACGTGGTGATCTGTGACAAGCTCAACCACGCCTCGATTGTGGACGGCTGCCTGCTCTCGGGCGCGACGCTGATGCGGTTCCGCCACAATGACATGAAGGACCTGGAGCGCTGCCTGAAACGCGCTGACCCGGCGGTGGCCAAGCTCGTGGTGGTAGACGCAGTCTTTAGCATGGACGGCGACTTGATTGACCTGCCCAGCGTGGTTGAATTGTGCCGCAAGTACAACGCCTGGCTGATGGTGGACGAGGCGCACTCGATTGGCGTGCTGGGCAAGACCGGGCGCGGGATCGAGGAGCACTTTGGCCTGGAGAGCGTGATTGACCTGAAGATGGGCACGCTGAGCAAGACCGTGCCGTCGGTGGGCGGTTACCTGGCCGGCCGGCGCGATGTGATGCAGATGTTCAGACACGCGTCGCGGGCCTTCATTTTCTCGGCGGCGCTGGCCCCAGCGCAAGCGGCCGCGGCCAAGGCAGCGTTTGAGGTCATCCTGGAAGAGCCGGAGCGCGTGGAGCAACTGCGGCGCAACACGGCCCAGTTCATTACGGGGCTGAAGGCGGCCGGGTTTGACACCATGCGGACTGAGACGGCGATTGTGCCGGTGCTGTGCGGCGCGGACGAGAAGGCCTTTGCGATGGTGCAGCACGCCCAGCACGAAGATATCTTTGTGCTGCCGGTGGTCTCACCGGCCGTGCCAGAAGGGCAGGCGCGCCTGCGGGCGACCGTGACCGCCGCGCACACGGCCGCTGAGATTGACAAGGCGATTAGCGTATTCGAGCGGGCGGGCAAGCGCGCCGGCGTCATCTAACCTATTGGCCGGGCGGCCCGAAGCGCCCGGCTTTTTTTTATGGCAACGATCATTCTAAAGGTTGAACGCGAAAAGTCGCTGCTGCGGCGACACCCTTGGATTTTCTCTGGGGCGATCGACCGCTGGGAGGGCGCGCCGCCAGCCAGTGGCGAGACGGTGGCCGTGCGGGCCGCTGACGGCACGGTGCTTGGGTGGGGGGCATGGTCGCCGCTGTCCCAGATCGCGGTGCGGGTGTGGTCGTTCGACCCCACGGCTGCAATCACCCCGGAGTTTTTCCACGAACGCCTACGGCTGGCCCTGGCCGCGCGGCAACCCTTACACCAACTGACTAACCTCAACGCTTACCGGCTGGTCAACGCCGAGTCGGATGGGCTGCCAGGGCTGGTGGTAGACCGCTACGACGGCTATTTGGTGTGCCAGTTCTTGACGGCCGGCGCAGAATTTTGGAAAACCACACTGGTGGAACACTTGCTGGCGCTGGTGCCGGGGTTCATGGGGACGGTGCAGGGCATCTACGAACGGTCAGACGTGGATGTGCGCACAAAAGAAGGGCTGACGCCGGTGGCGGGAGTGCTGGCTGGCGCCGAGCCGCCAGATGTGGTGGCGGTGCAGGAATATGACTGCCAGTTTCAGGTGCAAATTCGCACCGGCCACAAGACCGGTTTCTACTTGGATCAGCGTGAGAATCGGCGGCTGCTGGCAGCGTACGCGCCGGGCGCGGAGGTGCTCAACTGCTTCGCCTACACTGGCGGGTTTGGGGTCTGGGCGCTGAGGGGCGGGGCGCGGCAGGTGACGAACGTGGAGTCGTCGGCCGGGGCGCTGGAGCTGGCGGCGGCCAATACGGCGCTGAACGGCTTTGACGTGGGGCAGGCGGAGGGCGTGGCGGGCGATGTGTTCAATGTGCTGCGGCGCTACCGCGACAGCCGGCGACAGTTTGATTTGATTGTGCTCGACCCACCCAAGTTCGCCGAGTCACGAGCGCAGGTGGACGGCGCGGCGCGGGGTTACAAAGACATCAACCTGCTGGCGCTCAAGCTGCTGCGGCCGGGCGGGGTGCTGTTCACGTTCTCGTGCTCAGGGTTGATCTCGCCGGATCTGTTCCAGAAGATCGTGGCCGGGGCGGCGGCGGACGCGGGGCGCGACGCGCAGATCGTGCGGCGGTTGTCGCAGGGGCCGGATCATCCGGTGGCGCTGAGCTTCCCCGAAGGCGAATATCTTAAGGGCCTGGTGTGCCGGGTGAGCCATTGAGGAGACAAACATGCGACTAGCCAACAAGCGCGTGGCCATGCTGCTCGACGAAGGCTTTGAGGACCTGGAATTTTGGGTGACGGTGATGCGGCTGCGCGAGGAGGGCGCGCGCGTGACGATAGTGGCGGCTAAGGCCGGCCACACGGTGAAGGGCAAAAGCTGCCTGACGGCCACCAGCGATGTGGCCGCGGCGGAGGTGAAGGCCGCCGACTTTGACGCGCTGGTGGTGCCGGGCGGCTGGGCGCCGGACAAGATGCGGCGCTACCCGGCCATCACCGGGCTGGTGAAGGGCGTGTACGATCAGGGCATGATCGTGGGGTTGATCTGCCACGCGGGGCTGGTGGGCATCTCGGCCGGGATCGTCAAGGGGCACCGCGCGACGGGCAGCCTGGGCATCAAGGATGACCTGGTGAATGCTGGGGCGACCTGGGTGGACGAGGCGGCTTTCCGCGACGGGCAGTTGGTATGGGGGCGCGTGGTCGAAGACATCCCCGCCTTCTGCCGCGAGCTGGTGAGCGCGATCGAGGCCGGGTAGGGGCTTAAACGCGTCCGGGCCGACGGTTAGGCCGGCCCGGTGCGTGTGCTGGTGGAGATGGCGGGAATCGAACCCGCGTCCGAAAAACTCGACCACAGGCATCTACAAGCTTAGCCGTGCTATTTAGGCTTCGTCGTCCACGCCCCGCGCGGCCGGGTCATTGGTTGACTAGTCGCTTTGTCTTTCGCTCCAGCCGCGACGTCTGGAACGGCACTCTGACCTTTGTTACGCTGATGGCACGCGCCGTCAGGGGGGCTCGTGGTCAACGGGTCTCCCGAAGGAGACCAGCGATCAACTGCTTACGGAGATTAGGCCGCGAGCGGGAGAGCGCTGTAGGAAGTGCGATTGGCACTTGATTTTTTGCGCTGCGTTTACGGGGTTCGGCGCCGCCCGGCTTGCAACCTGTAATCAGCCTTCTCCGTCGAAGCCTGTCATCCCCAGGTAAACAAATTATACCACGCGGGCCGTCGCTATTGCGCCTCAGGGCAATGTGAATAGTGGGCTGGTGCCAACGGTCTGCTCGATCTCTTGCTGGAACGCGGTGGTGTCGGGGTAGGTGTAGATGCGCGCCAATTCGGTCCAGGCCTGGTCGGGCTGACCAGAATAGAGCAGCGCCAACACCAGGGGCAGCACGCCGCACTTGGTGGTGTTGTCCCACTCGCCGAGCGCGCCGGGCTGGGCGGCCTCGGCTTTGATGGTGGTTGTGGCCATGTCGGCGGCGTATTGATCGGAGAAGCGCGGACTGGCGGCGACATAGCCGGCCCCGGGTGTGTACGCTAGGATGGCGCGCACCAGTGGCAAGGCGGCGTAGGGGCAATAGGTGTAGGCAAAGAGGTCGTCGCAGGTGATGAACTCTAAGATGCCATCGCCGTCGAGGTCGTTGAACACGCCACCGCAATTGGAGGGGCGGGTCTGGAGAATCAACGTGGGCGTCTCACCCAAACTGTAGACCGTGACGCCAGAGCAGCAATGCGCGCCGCCGGTGTAGGAGAAGACCACAAGTTCCGGTATGCCGTCGCCGGTCAGGTCCTTGCCGCTGAGTTGCCCGAGAAGGTTGAAATACTCGACCTGGATGGGCGTGGACCCGGTCTGCTCGAGGGTGAGCAGGCTGTCGAAGCCGAGCCCCGCACTAGGCGAGTCCTCATTGCGCCAGATGCGAATGGCGAATTCACCAATCGGACGCTCTTCCACGAGCACGTAGCGGGCATCGGGGAAGGTGGTGGAGACCGGCGCTACGGCGGTCGGGATGGGAAGCGTCGGCCGCGCAGTGGGACTGGGTGTGACGGTCGACGTGGGCGAGGCAGGGGGCTTGGTGGCCGTGGATGTGGCGGTCGGGTCGAGAACAGCGACGGCAGTCAGCGTGCCGGCTACGCTATCGGCGATTTGCGTCTCTGCGCTAACGGTCGCGGGGACTACCGGGCCGGTGCCACAGGCCACCAGCACGATGGCGCAGGCGACCATGACAACGAGCTTAAACGCGAGAGAAAATGCTGAAGAATTTATGCGCATAGCCACCAAGGGTAAGCAAGTGACAGAGACTCGACCATTCTTCGAGTGGAATTAGCCTATGCGCAGCCGGTTGGCGTGGTCCCCTGCTGGCAGCGGCGACTTGTGCTGACGCTGCCAGCGGTGGGAGGGGCGGTCTAGTCGCGGCCGCGCTGGCTGAGGGCGCGCTGGATGTCGCGCTGACTGTCGCGGGCGGCGATGGCCTGGCGCTTGTCGTAGTTCTTCTTGCCACGGCCCAGCGCGATCTCGAGCTTAGCGCGGCCCTTGACGATGTACATGCGCAGTGGAACGATGGCGAAGCCTTTGAGCTTGGCTTGCTCGGCCAGCTTGGTGATCTCTTTTTTGTGCAGCAGGAGCTTACGCGGCCGCAGCGGGTCGTGGTTCTGGCGCGAGGCCGGGTCGTAGGGGGAGATGTGTGCGTTGAGCAGGAACATCTCGCCGCCCTGGTTGGCGACGTAGGCTTCCTTGAGTTGCACTTGGCCGGCGCGGACAGACTTGATCTCCGAGCCAACCAGCGACAAGCCGGCCTCGAAGTGGTCTTCGAGGAAGTAGTCGTGGCTGGCGCTGCGGTTGGTGGAGACCACCTTGTCGCCGGGGGTCTTGGGTTCTGCGGCTTTGGACATCAGCAATTACCTACGGTTCACCATCGACGACCTGCGCCGGAGCGCTGGCGACCAGGGCGTTGAGCACGCGCAGAGCATAGTCCATTTCGGCGTCGCTGCCATCGATCGCCGGCTCCACCGGGTAGGTGGGCGGCAGGCCGCCTTCTTCGAGCGCGTGGCGGGCGGGTGTGTACCAGCGATAGGCCGTCACGTGCAGGCTCGACCCATCAGACAAATCATACACCAACTGCACTGAGCCTTTGCCGTAAGTGGCCTGACCGACGAGCGGTGCACGGCCACGGTCAAGCAGCGCCCCGGCCACGATCTCGGCGGCGCTGGCGGTATTGTGGTTGACCAACACGACCAGCGGGGCCAGCGTGGCTGGAGAGGTATTGGGCGCGGCGCTGTAAGTCTTCTCTGGCGCGGCATTTTGGCTCTCATACATCACCACGCCGCCATCCAAGAAGGTGCTGGCGACATCTACCGCCGCCTCGAGGATACCACCACCGTTGTTGCGCAGGTCGAGCACGAAGCGCCTTGCACCAGAGGCTTCGAGCTCGGTGATCGCCTGCCTAACTTCGGCCGGCGTCTTACCGCTGAAGCGGCTGATGGTGATCAGACCGATGTCGGACTGATCGGGCAGCATCTTCCAAGTGGCGGAGGGGATCTCAAAGCGCTCACGCGTCAGGTTGAGGGTAGCTTCAGCACCGGCCGGGTGACGCACGGTTAGGCGCATGGCGGTGCCGATTAGTCCGCGCACCAGGGCAGTGGCTTGGTCGATGCTCATGCCGGGGGCGAGAAAGGCGTCATCCACGGCCAACAGCACGTCGCCTTCAAGGACGCCGGCATCGGCGGCGGGCGACTCGCGATAGGGAGAGAGCACGATCTCACCAGCAGCGTTGGCGGCCAGGTTGACACCGATACCGCCGTACTCGCCCTGGAGCGACTGAGTTTCAAGCTCATGGGCCTGCGGCTCAACGAAGACAGTGTAGGGGTCGCCTACGGCGCCGGTGAAACCGCGCACAGCGCCGTATTCCAGCGTTTTTTCGTCGGGCAGGGGGCCGAGGAAGTGGTCTTCCAACAGTCCGCGCACCTCACCCAGGATCGGATACTGGTGGTCGCCGCTCGTAAACGGCAGCGTCAGCGTTGGCTGAGGCGAAACGGCGCGCACCAGATAGCCTGCCAGAAAGGCGACGGTCAAAAACAGCACGTCGATGACGGCGAAGGCCAGCAGGCCGCGCACCCGCCGGGCGCGGGCGGTGCGCTCGGGGTCACTCACCGACATTAAATTGCTCCAGGACCGGCACGATCGCGCTCATCACCGGCATCAGCACCTGCGCGCCGTCGGCCAGCTTGGTGTCTTTCACCATACCGCCGGAAATGACCCAGCTTTGGATAGCGCCGATGTCGATCTGCGGTCCGAGGCACCCGAGTAGGCCCAGGTCATCGAAGCTAAGGTCGGTGCGGGCCACGCCCATCAGCGCCTGGGTGAGCGCGGGCAACTGAAGCAGCGTGACCGGCGAGAGCAGCCGGTTGCGCACCGCGAACAGCACTTGCTGCTGGCGGTGCATGCGGTCAAAGTCGCTGCTCTCGTGGCGCGTGCGGGCGTAGATCAGCGCGGTGGCGCCGTCCATATGCACCTGGCCGGCCGGGAAGTCAATGGCGATGGTGCCCGTGCCGTCACGCAGCGGATAGTCGTCGTCGTGGATCGGCGCGGGGATGTTGATGTCAATGCCGCCGATGGTGTCGATGCCTTGCTCAAAGGCGGCGAAACTGACTGTGGCGTAGCGGTCGACGCGCAAGCCAAAGGTGTTCTCAATGACCGCCTTGAGCTCGCCCGGGCCACCGCCGGGGGCGCCGTAGAGCTCACCATAGTGATAGGCGGTGTTGATGCGGCCCTCGGGCACTTGGCTAAGCCCTGGCAATTGCACCCACAAGTCGCGTGGGATGGAGAGCATCTGGGCGCTCTTGGCGGCGAAGTTGACGCCGACCAGGATGATGGTGTCGGACCGAGCGGCCCGGTAGTAGTTGTTGTTGAAGCCGTCAATGCCGATCAGCAGGATGTTCATGCGGCCGGGGCCATCACAGGTCGTCGGGAAGGCGGCGGCGGCCGGCAGCACGGGCGTCGGCACGGCCGAGGGCTGGGCCGGGACAACATAGAAGGATGTGGCGGTTGGGTCGACAACTACCAGTTCGGGTTCGGGTGTGGCAACCACCAGCGCCTGGCTGGGCAGGACATGGACCGTGGCCGGCGGGAGTGGCGTGTCGGTGGCTTCGGGCTGCCAGGTGAGCGTCGGCAGGATGACGATATAGGGCGTGGCGGTGCCAGTGGACCCAGAGGCCAGCGCCATGTTGGCCAGCGGCTCACGGGCAGCCAGCGCGGCAAAAATGCACAGCGCCAGGCTCCAAAATCCGACAAACACCCAGACGATGATGGGCGCGTAGTTATCTTGCCTTAGCTTGCGGTCGAACTTCATGTTAGCCGGTTGGGAGATCGGGGCGCGCCGATTCATTGGCCGAGCGCCTGACAGGGGGTGTGGGCCGCGTCAGACGCCCCGCAGGCGCGCTTGGGGGAGTGTAGCATAGGTTGAGACCCTTCTGCCAGTGCAGCCCTGTGGTGGGCAGCTGCTGGGCTTTGCTGCTAGGTCACCTGCAATTTCCTTGCCACGACGGGGCGACACAGCTTGCGTAGCAGTAGCATAACAACTCGGTGGCCTGATCCAATTCGATTTCGATGCCATTGCTCGGGCCACCGAGTTGTTATGCTAC
>JBBRZY010000076.1:0-11299 GCA_038252885.1 Anaerolineales bacterium
TGCGCACGGCCTGGGCGGCGGGGCTGAGCAGCAGCCCCACCGCGCGCGGCGGCAGCGTGGACAACTGGTAGGCGATGAAGAGCTTGTGTTCTTGATGGCGCACGCCGACGGCGTGGACGATCAGCCAGTCTTGCAGCGTGTCGAACACCTGCACGTACGGGCGCACCGGGGCCGGGAAATACGGCGCGACCGGCAGCCGCATGGCCCACGTATCCAGGCGGGTGGTGTACTGCTGGCTGATGGCCCAGTGCGTCCAGGGGATGGGCAGGCCGGCCGCCAGGCTGAGCGTGACCAGCCCCAGCGCCCAGCCCGGCCGCACCAGCAGCGCGTTAAGCAGCCAGACAAACGACACCCACAGCAGCGGCACCAGGTGGCTGTAGACGCGGTACTCGAAGTGGTCGCCGCCGATGAGGAGGGTGTAGTAGGCGAAGTGCGCGGCCAGCGCGCCCAGGACGACCAGTTGGAGGAGGGCCGGCTGCAGCGGCGCGACCAGCCAGCGACGGGCCAGCGCCGGCAGCGCGCGCGCCTGCCGCCACGCCAGCAGGGCCACGAACACGGCCGCCAGCGCAATCCAAAACCAGAGCGAGTATTCGAGGATGAAGGCCAACAGGTAGCGCGCGCCGCTCGCGGGCCACGGGCTGACGTACTTGGCGGCGTAGGTGTTGGGCAGCCAGGCGCCATAGGTGGCCTGCCGCCAAAGCAGGTGGGCCACGGTCAGGGCGAACGGGCTGAGCGCCAGCAAGAAGCTGGGCCGCCAGGCGCGTGCCCGCAGCCGCTGCCAGGCCGCCGCGCCGATCAGCGCCAGCGTGGCGGCCAGGAACAGCAGGCCGTCGGGGCGCGTGAGTTCGAGCAGCATCGCCAGCGCGGTGAGGGCCGTCAGCCAGCGGACGCGGCCGGGTTTGACGCTCAGCGCTACGAACACCCAGGCCGTCAGCCAGAAGTTGAACATGGCCGTTTCGAGGCCAGACGAGGTCCAGGCCAGGAAGGTGCGGTTGGAGAGCGTGCCGGCCAGCACCAGCGCCAGCAGCAGCCGCCGGTGGCGCTCTAACGCCGGGCCGAGCCGCAAGCGCAGCACGAAGGCGGCGGTCAGCAGCAGGCTGCCGAGGGCGAAGACCAGGGCGACGGCGTTGGCGGTGGCCGGCGGCTCTAGCCCGCTGACGCGCCAGAGCAGGTCGAGCAGGACGACCCACAGGAAGCTGGTGTAGCCCTCGACCGGCTTGAAAGGCGGCGCGTTCCAGACGTAGCCGAAGCCGAGGTGGGCGTTGCTGATGTAGCGGAAGGCGATGTAGGCGTCGTCGGTGAGGAACCAGAACACACGCCAGCCGGCGTAGAGGCCGGCGGCGGCGAGCAGCAGGATGACGGCGGTGAGCACCACCCGACGATTGAGAGTGCGAGGCACGGGGGCATTCTACCTTATGGGGAGGCGGAGGCGCAGACAGCAGTGGATGCGCATGAGGGGTGGCGTGGGGAGGCAGGGGAGGCTGCGCTAAGGACTCGGGGGACTCAAGGCGGTGTCTTTCGTGGCAGATTCCTGGTGAGATTTCTTGCCTTTTTCTCGGCCCTTCCCTCCTCCGGTACAATGCACCGGCCATGCTGACACAGAAATCTCTCCGCGCCCGCTGGTGGCTGCTCCTCATTCTGGTGGGCCATGCAGTCTTGAGCCTGGCCGTCAACTTCGTCACGCCGGTGTTCGAAGGGCCAGACGAGCCGAATCATTACCTGTTCATCCGCTACTTGCAGGTCAACGGCGCGCTGCCGGTGCAGTCGCTGGAACACGATGCCGTGCGCGCCCATCATCCGCCGGGCTACTTTGCGCTGGGGGCGCTGCTGACCGCCGGCTTGCCCGCGCCCGCCACAGCCGACTTCGCCGCGCTGGGCCTGCACCCCAACCCGCGCTACGTCTTTCGGTTCGACGACCCAGAGCCGATCAACAAGTCGGTCTTTTTGCATCGCACAGTGGACGAGGCCTGGCCTTATCAGGGGCTGACCCTGACGGTGCATGTGGCGCGGCTGCTGTCGCTGGCGTTCACGTTGGCGGCGGTGGTTTTAACCTACGTGGCCGCGCGGCAACTGCGCCCGACCGATAGCGCGCTGGCGCTGCTGGCGGCCGGGCTGGTGGCCTTCAATCCGATGGTGGTGTTTATGAGCGGCGTGGTGCAGAACGACGCGGCGGCGCTGGCGGCGGGCGCGGCCGGCGTGGTGGTGCTGGGCGCGCTGCTACGGCGGCCGGCGAGCCAACGGCTGTGGCTGCTGGCCGGCACGGTGCTGGCGGTGGGCATCCTGCTCAAGGCTGGGATGATCGTGATGGCCGGGCCGTTCGCGGCGGTGGCGCTGTACCACGCCTGGCAGCAGCGCCAATGGCGCGGGCTGGTGGCGGCGGCGGTTGGGCTGGCCGGCCCGGTGGCGGTGCTGGCCGGCTGGTGGTTCGTGCGCAACCAGCAGTTGTACGGCGACTGGACGGCCAATAGCATCATCGAGGCGATGTGGGGGCCGCTGACGAACGAACAGCGCTGGGCGTTCTTGCCGCTGGGGCTGTATAGCCTGGCGACCGGGCTGCTGGGGCGCTTCGGCAACGGCGGCATCATCGAGTTCTCGCGGCTGACGTATGCGCTGGCGGGGCTGGTGGCGCTGGCGGCTTTGGCCGGCTGGACACTCCGGCTGCGCCGCCACCGCGCGAGTGAGCCACGCCGCTGGCTGCCGGCGCTAGCGCGAGTGGGGTGGGCCGCGCAGGTGCTCGTCATCGGCGTGGTGGCGGCGTCGGTGCTGTACTTCGCGCTGCGCTACAACGGCGGCGCGACCGGCAAGTATCTGTTCCCGGCCTTTCCGTCGCTGGCGTTGATTTTGGGCGGCGGCGCGCTGGCCTGGTTCGAGCGCCCCACCCTGGCGCGCTATCGCCCGCTGGCGGCGGTGGCGCTGGCGGCGCTGAGCGCTTGTGCGGCGGCCTATGCCATCGGCGGGCTGCTGCTGCCGGCGTATGGCCCGCCGCGCCAGCCGTGGCCGGGTGAGGCGGCCAGCGCGGCACCCTTGCAGGCCGACCTGGGCGGCGCGGCGCTGCTAACGGGCTATCGCCTGAGCGCGACGACGGTGCGCCCCGGCGACGTGCTGCGGGTGACGGTCTACTGGCAGCCGCTGGACTTCACGCCCGGCCCGTATACCGTGTTCATCCACCTGGCCGCGCCGGAAGCGGGCGTGATTGCGCAGCAGGACATTTACCCCGGCGGCGGCACGTACCTGACCAACGCGTGGCTGCTCGGCCGCCCGTTTGTGGATACCTATTATCTGCACGTGCCGGTCGACGCGCCCGCGACCGAGGCGGCCGAACTGCGGCTGGGCCTGTACGACGAAGCGACCGGCGAGCGCCTGCCCGTCAGCGGCGCGCAGGCCGTGCCCGACCAGGGCTGGGTGGCATTCGGGCAGGTGGCCGTGCTTCCTAAACCCTAGCGGACGGATGGCAGCCAACCGCAGCGAGGTGGACGAAGGAGGGGAACTCGGGGGACCGCAGGGACTCCGGAGGCGGCTGAGCGCCTTTTGTTTGCCATTACAATGCCCGTATGCGTAAGCCAAACATCCTGCTGACCGGCCTCCTGCTCGCGCACCTCGCGCTGGGACTGATCTTCAACGCCAACACGCCGATCTTCGAGGCGCCGGACGAGGACGGCCACTATCTCTTTATTCGCTACTTGCAGGTCTATCACGCGCTGCCGGTGCAAGACCTGGACATCAACGGGCCGCGCGCGCATCACCCGCCGCTGTATCACCTGCTGGGCGCGCTGCTGACGGCCTGGGTGCCGGTGCAGAGCGACAGCGCCCGCCGGATTGACATGCAGGGCAACCCCAAGGCCTACTTCCGCTACGATGACCCAGAGCGCGACAACAAGGCCATGTGGGTGCACTATGGCCCAGAGGAGTTATGGCCGTATAGCGGGCAGGCGCTGGTGGTGCACCTGGTGCGGCTGCTGTCGCTGGCGTTTTCGACGCTGGGCGTGCTGTTCACCTACCTGGCTGCGCGGCCACTGCGCGCCGGGTGGGAGGGCGAACGGCTGGGTCTGCTGGCGGCGGCGCTGGTGGCGCTGCACCCGATGGTGCTGTTCATGAGCGGCGTGCTGCAAAACAACACCACCATGCTGGCCGCCGGCGGGTCGGTGGTGTATGGGCTCACGCTCGGGCTGCGGCGCGGCTTTACGGGGCGCACGTGGCTGGGGCTGGGCACACTGCTGGGGCTGGGCGTGCTGCTGCAACTCAGCTCGCTGGTGCTGGCCGCGCCGATTGGGCTAGCGCTGCTGTACGCCGCCGCCACCTCTGCGCCGGCCAAGCGCTGGCGCGTGCTGCTCGGCGGCGGGCTGGCGCTGGCCGCGCCGATGTTATTGCTGACCGGCTGGTGGTTCCTGCGCAACCGCGCGCTATATGGCGACTGGACCGGCAACAACATCGTGGCGCAAATGTGGTGCTGCGACCCGATCCAGCCGTGGCCGGCGCTGCGACTGTTCTTGACCGGACTGCTCGGGCGCTTCGGCCAGGGGTTGATGATCACTTACCCTAACCAGATCTACTACGTCGCCGCCGTGGTGGGGCTGGCCGCGCTGGCCGGCTGGCTGGTGCCGCTGCTGGCGCGGCGACGCGCGGCGGCGACCGAACGCGCGCCGCTGACGGTGGAGACGCGGCTGTGGGTGCTGCACCTGGGCGTCATCGCCACGGTGTGCGGGGCGCTGGTGTTCTACGCCGCCACGGTCGCGCCGGGGCTGCCGGGGCGCTATCTGTTTCCAGCCTTCCCATCGCTGGCGGTGATTGTGGCGGGCGGCTGGCTGGCGTGGTTCCAGCCGCGATGGCGCAGTTGGGGCGCGCTGGCACTGGCCGGGCTAGCGCTGGCGGCCACGCTGTACGCCATCTACGGACTGCTGCGGCCGACCTATGCGCCGCCGCGCACCGCCTCGGCCGGCGAGCTCAGCCGCGCCACGCCGCTGGAGGCGAACATTGGCGACACGGCGCAGGTGCTGGGCTACACGCTCAGCAACAGCAGCGTGCGGCCGGGCGGCATCTTGGAAGTGACGATCTACTGGCAGCCGCTGTCGCGCACGGATGTGCCGTACACGGTCTTCTTGCAGCTCTACGATCCGGCTGTTGGTGTGGTAGCGCAGATTGACAGCTACCCCGGCCTGGGCGACTACGCCACGACCGTGTGGGATGTGGGCCGCCCGGTCGTGGATGTGTACCGGCTGAAAATTCCGGCCGACGCGCCCGCCGCCAACGCGGGTTTGGTGTTCGGCCTCTACAACGGCAATGACGGCGTGCGGCTGCCCGTCAGCGGCCGCGACGCCGGGCCGGCCGACTTGGCCTGGGTGCAGTTTGGGGCTATCAGCGTCCAGCCATAGGCGCTTACTGAGAAAGGGAAGGCCGCCATGCTCATCGGCAAGACTATCGCGCTGCGCCCAACCACCCCGGCCGACCTGCCGCTGTTGGCCGAGTGGTCCAACGACCCGGAGTTTACCGGCCCCGCTTTCAATCACTGGCCGACCACGGTGGAGATGGAGCAAAAGGCATTCACCCCGTCAGGCTTCGAGCACGAGCGTGAGGCCTTCCTGATCGTCAGCCGCGCCACGGGCGAGCCGCTGGGCCGGATTGGCTTCAACAACCCCTTTACGCTGAAAGCGTTTCAGGCCAAAGAGATTTGGTATACGGTGCATCCCAAGTTTCGCCGTCAGGGCCTGGCCACGCAGGCGGCCTGCCTGCTGGTCAACCACCTGTTCGATGCCACGCCGGTCAACCGGCTGCAGGCGACGGTGGTGGTCGGCAACCCAGGCTCGGGCCGCGTCGTCGAACACGCCGGGCTGCGGGCAGAAGGGGTTTATCGCGGCCTCTTGTTCTTGCACGGGCGCTACCAGGATATGCACCTGTACTCAATCGTGCGCGCCGACTGGCAGGACGATGCCACCTACCGCGCCGGCCGGGCAGAGTTTTGAGGGCTAGCCGGCCAGGCTCAGACCAAATAGAAAACGGGCCACTCAGCGTTACTGAGCGGCCCGTTTTGATTTGGGCGGCGTGCGTCAGGCGCTACCGCAGCAGCGGCCCATCGCCCTGGAAGGGCAGCACCCACAGCTCGGCCGGGCCATAGTTGAGCGTGAAGTTGATGGACTTGATCTTGTCTTTGCGCTCGGCCTCGATGGTGAGCACGATGAACTCGGCGGCAGCGATGGCGTCAGCCGGCAGCAGCGTGACGCCCTTAAGCGGCCCCAGCGCCGGGCCGGTGGGCAGAAACGCCTGCTGGCGCGTCAGGTCGGCCCCCAACTTTTCGAGATGGTCGAGCGGGCAGGTATAGGCCGGCACATAGAAGCGCACTGGCCGCTGCCAGAGCTGGTCGGGGTCGGCGGCGCGCTGCCAGTTCTCGCGCTGCGTAAATGTCACCTGGGCAGCGAAGATCCACACCGGCCGCCAGCTTTCGGGCCTGGCCTGGGCGGGGGCCGGCATCCAGCGCACGGTGAGGGGGGCCAGGCCAGTGTCGTTCAACTGCCAGCCCTGGCCGCAGTTAGCGCAGGTCCAGGCGATCTCGTCTTCTTCGGCCGGGACGGGCGTGCTGCACTGCGGGCACTTGAGCAGGATCAGTTCGACGCTGCCGCTCATGCCGACCCCTTGGCGCGATGCTCGATCTCTTCGCCCCAGCGGAACAGGCGATAGCCGCCCGCGATGAGCACGCCGCCGGCCACCAGCGGCACCAGCAGCAGCGCAAAGCTGTCGCCGTCGTCGCTGTTGGCCGCAATGGTGAACGCCAGCGCCAGGCCATCCACCAGCACAAAGGCTCCCAGCGCCGTGCCGGCCACCAGCATCAGCGCGCGGTAGTAGATGTTGCCGGGGGCCTTGCCATACAGCACCCGGCCGGTGAAGCCATCGACCACCACCTGATAGGCGCGCTGGCGGTAGGTGTAGCGCGCCACCCAGAGCGGGTAATACACCAACGCCAGCGTGCGCCGCATAAAGCGCAGCACCAACTGGCTGACGCGGTCGAGCTTGCCGCGCCCGCGCGCCTGCTGGTTCCACAGGCCGTTGGCGCTGTCGGCCGCCTCGGTCTGCGAGCCGGTCGGCTCGAAGACCATGCCCTCACTGTGCAGCGCGTCGGGGTCGTAGGCGGCAAACTGTGTGCCGGCCAGCCCGATGCGCTCGACGCCAAACTCGGCCACGTCGCCGGCCGCGCCGGTCCAATCCACCGCTTCTAGCACCTGCACCTCGCGCGGCTCCCAGCGGTGGCTGTCGCCCGAGCTCACCTTCTCCTGGCCGAATACCCAGCCGGCCATCATGGCCTGCGCCCGCCAATAGGGCAGGTAGACCAGGAAGGTCTCGGTGATTTCGGCCCGCTGCTTCAGATCCATGGCGCGGTTCAGCCCGCCCCAGAAGCCGCGCACGGCGGTCAGCGCCTGGTCGCGATCCACGCGCCGCGCCACCTGGTAGCGGGCCACGCCGCGCTCGCCGCGCACCAACGAGCGCGCGTCGCAGTAGGGGCACTTGACGATGCGCTGCCCTTCGCGGATGGAGAGCACGCCCGCGCAATTGGGACAGGCCAGGCCAGTGATGGTGTCAGCCATGGCTAGACCTTGGCCGAGACATAGGCGGCCAGCGCGAAGACGGGCACGGCGAACACTGCGCCCAGCACCAGCGCCGCTACCAGACCAATGCCGAAGCCCACCCCGCTGCCCAGCGCATAGCCGATGAGCGGAAACAGGCTGATGATGAGAAAGCCGAGGGTGGAAAAGGCCGCCACCGCAAAGTAGGGCACCTCGGCCTTGGCCGGGAACAGGTTGGCAAAGACCTTGCCCGACGCGCCCTCGACCAGGGCGGTGTAGCTCTGGCCTTTGAAGTCGTATTTGAAGATGTAGACCGGCAGGTGCACCAGCGCCGACTCGAGCACTTGCTCGGCCGCCACGCCGCGCCCGGCCAGCCAGGCCAGCAGGGCCGGGAAGGGCACGCTGGGAGCGACGGCTTCCGAGTCGAGGCCGGGGTCATACTTTTGCAGGTCGCCGGCTGGGATGGCGAGCGACTTGATCTCGCTGATGGAGATGGCGGCCGCCGGCTCGAGGTAGACCTGCTCTTTGCCGGCGCTGGTGCGGGCCTTGCAGTACCAGACCGGAAAGTATTGAAACACAGCCGAGGTGACCTTGGCCTTGCGGTCGAGGTCTTTGACGGTCTGGTTGCCGGCCATCCAGCGGTGCAGGTTGGCGCGGGCGGCGTCGGGCGCGACGGTGGCGGCCAACGACCAGTGGAAGACGACCTTGCTCTTGTCGAGGTAGACCGACGACGAGCAGTAGGGGCAGATCAGGAAAAGCTGGCCTTCGTCGGGGTGGAGCAGGCCGCCGCATTGGGCGCACTTGACGTCGGCCGAGGGGAGCGCGATGGATTGAGCGGTCATAGGAGGCGAGTGGGCATTGGTTGTACCGTTCTAGTTTGCCAGACGGTCAGATTATAGCAGGGGCCGCGCAGTGGGCCGCCCGCCAGCGCCGGGGCAACGGACTTTAAAGACAGACGCCGCCTCAGCGGCGGCGTCTGCGTAGGGCGGCGCGCGAGCTGACGGAGCGGGGCTAGACCTTGAATTCGGCCGTGTTACCGGCGGCCGCGGTCAGCTTCATATCGTTTTGGAAAATCCGGCTGACGCCTTCGGCATTTTGATTGCCGGCTGTGTCGCCGCGCACGACGACCTTCTTGCCCTTAATGTCATTCGCGGTGCCCTTCTTCCAGACAACGCCGCTGACCTTCAAAACTTTGCGGTCCCAAGTGGCCGCGCCGCCGGTCATCACCTGGTCCTTGCCGAGCTGCACGCGCACGTTGGTCATGCGCGTCAGGGCCTCACTTTGGACCGTGCTCACCAGGGTTTCAAAATCGGTGACCTTGACCGTGCCGAGCCGGTTGATGGCCGTATTCAGATCGATTTGAATTTGCGCGGCGGCGGCCATGGCCGTCTTCGACAGCGCCTTATTGGTCTTGGTCTGCTTGGCCTGTTCCTTAGCCACCAGCAGATCGGCTTTAGCCTTGTTGACCTTCACCAGCGCGAGCTTGGCGGTTGCCAACAATTTCTCGGCCGCCGCGGGCGTCGCGGCCGTCTTGGCGCTCGCGTCCAGGTCGGCCCAGGGGATCAACTTCCAGCTCGCTTCGGCGGTTTTCAGTGTGTCGCCCAGGCCGGTCTTCGTGCTGGACTTGGCCTTATCGAGAAAGCTCTTCTTGCCTTGCCAAACTTTGTTGGTGGCGTTAGCGGGATACGCGCGGTCGGTAGGGACGGTCATAGAGCCTCCTCGGTGGCCAAAACACAGTTACTTATCCGTATCTGAAATGTGAATGATAGTTTATGCCAACCGGCGCGGCTGTCAACCCGACGCCGTGGTCGGGAGCATTTCAGTCTGGGGGCAATTTTGTAAGAGGCTCGGTGGCGGCAACGTCGAGACAGGTTCTCACCGCACTGGGAGGTTGTGAAAGGTCGTATCTGACCGAAGGAAATTTTTACTAGGGGGTCGGTGGCAAGCCCACCTACCCCTGGTAAAAATTTCTGGCTGGCCCAAAGCGGCAGCGGCCGTCAGGGGCGTGTAAACCCACTGGCGGCAGGGATAGGCGCGGCGGTCAGTCAAACACCCCGGCGGCGAGGCGCGCGGACGAGGGCGCGGATGAGCCTGACCCAGCGCCTAGCGCTGACCCCGCCGGGCCGGGGGTTTTTGCCCCCCGACGGAAATACTCCGCCGTGGTCCGTTGTGCGCCCACCGCGGTTGACCGCGCGGCCTCGTACGCCCGCAGATCCAGGCATGCAATGGGGTGATGCGTGGCCAACGACTGGCACCCCGGCTTGCCCTTAAACAGAACATATGATTCACTTGCGCCCACGAGTCACCGTCGGCTACAATCCTTTAAGACTCTGTTCGTGTAACGCGCCGGGTGCCCATGCCAATTGCCAGCGACCTGCCTCTCAACCAAGTGCTCCAAGGCGACTGTCTCGCCGAAATGGAAAAGCTGCCGGAGAAATCGGTGGACCTGGTGTTCGCCGACCCGCCCTACAACCTCCAGTTGCAGGCCGATCTCTATCGGCCCAACATGAGCAAGGTCGACGCCGTCACCGACGCCTGGGATAAGTTCGGCAGCTTCGCGGAGTACGACGACTTCACGCGCCGCTGGCTGGCGGCCTGCCGGCGCGTGCTGACCGACACCGGCACGTTGTGGGTCATCGGCACCTATCACAACATCCACCGCGTCGGCACGGCGCTGCAAGACCTGGACTACTGGCTGCTCAACGCGCTGGTGTGGATCAAGGTGAACCCGATGCCGAACTTTCGCGGCACGCGCTTCACCAACGCGCACGAGGAATTGCTGTGGGCGCAGAAGGTGCGCGGGGCGCGCTACACCTTCAACTACAAGACCATGAAGGGCCTGAACGACGACCTGCAAATGCGCAGCGATTGGCACCTGCCGCTGTGCACCGGCAAGGAGCGCCTGAAGGTTGATGGCGTGAAGGCGCACCCGACCCAGAAGCCGGAGGCGCTGCTGTACCGCGTGATCCTGGCCAGCAGCAAGCCGGGCGATGTGGTGCTCGACCCGTTCTTCGGCACGGGCACCACGGGCGCGGTCGCCAAGACGCTGAACCGGCAGTACATCGGCATCGAGCGCGAGGCGCGCTATGTGCAGTTGGCGCGCACCCGGCTCGAAGCGGTGCAGCCGCAGATGTTCTCGGACGACGTGTACCGCTTCAACCACGAGGCGCGGCCGGCGCGGCTGCCGTTCGGCGCGCTGTTGGAGAATGGCCTGTTGCGGGCCGGGCAGACACTGCGCTTTCGCGGGCGCGCGGCCCAGGCCGCCACGGTGCTGCCCGACGGCCATCTGCGCAGCGGCGAACTGACCGGCTCGATCCACGCGGTGGGACGGGCGCTGATGAACGCGCCGTCGTGCAACGGCTGGGAACACTGGTTTTACGAGACCGAAACCGGCGCGTGGGAGCCGATTGACCGGCTGCGCGCGCAACTGCGCGCCCACCCGCTGACGGCGGCCGAGATGGCTGACCAACCCGCCGAGGCCGAGCCGGCGCCGTCGCTGGCCGTGGCGCTGCCCGCGCCGCTGATGCTGGCGAAGAACGGCAACGGCCACAAGCGCAAAGCCGTCGCGCTGGCGGGCGACTGAGGCGCGGCGGCACTTCAGGGTTCCTTCGAGGTCAGGCAGCGCACCTTGCGAAACATTGATTGTTCGCCGGGCCGTCTGCGCCCTACCCCATTATTCGGCCAAGAATCGGCCTATCCAACCACTCTCAAGTCTTCCGGCCGCGCTTCTGATAGAATCTGATTGAGCA
>JBBRZY010000077.1:0-11295 GCA_038252885.1 Anaerolineales bacterium
CTGCCGCCGATGCGGGCGTCGTCGCCGATGGAGATGCTCTGGCCCGCGCCGCCCGACGGTGGGGTGGGGGGCAGGGCGGTCGGGTTGGTGTCTGGCAGTGTGCTGTCCGGCATGGCCTGGCGCTGTCCTTAGCCTGTCGCCGGCCGCCGTTGGGTGGCGCGCGCTGGGCGACTGGGCACGCGCTAAGTCTGCCTCGAAACGCCCTATTTCACAAGCGCCGGGCGGCCATCCGAACGTCCTAGTCGCCAGCGCGCGAGGTGGCGCGACCTTGGGCCGTGAGCGTCAGCACGGCCTGACAGACTTCTACCAAGATGGGCTCGGGGATGCCATTGGTGACCGCCGGACCCAACTCGAGGAAGCTGGCAAAGTCTTGGTCGAGGGCCGCGCCGCCAGCCATCGTGTTGTGTTCCTGGCTGTACCACAGCAAGCCCGCGCCAAACGTGTCGACGCCTTCGTGGCCCCATTGGGTGATGTTCCAGTTCCAATCGTGCCGGGCCTGCGCGACCGTCAGGTCTGGCGCGGGGGGCAGGCGGCTCAGGAATTGCTGCCAGGGCGTGAGCACAATTGCCAAGGGCGTGAGTGGCAGGTCGAGGGCCATGACCTCCGGCCCGCGCGCGTAGAGCACCTGCCGCGCGCCGCCCAACACCGCCAGCGCCTGAACGTTCTCGGTGGCCGGCAAACGCGCCGCATAGACGGCGGGCTGCGCTTCGAACGACCGCCAGGCGCCCGCCCAGCCCGGGCCGGCCAGGGCCAGCCAATCTGAGCCGGCCGACCAGGCCAGGTGCTGGACGCCGGAGCGCGTCAGCGCATAGCGGGTGGGGTCTAGCTGGGCGATCACATCCGACTGCGACCGATAGGGCAGCACCCGCACCCCGGCCTGGCTGACGGCGACGAACTTGCCGCTGGGCGCCAGCACCCGCTGCACCCCCTCTCCGATCGAGTCGGACTGCATGATGGGCCGCTGCGCGTTGGGCTGCGTGGCGCGATAGGCCAGTGAGCGCGTGCGGCGGGCCGACGTGTTCGGCCGCGTGTCTACCAGGCGGCCATCCGCCACCGACCAAACTCGCTGGCCGCCCCACACATTGGCAGCGGCCAGCAAGCTGGCATCGGGTGAGAAGGCCAGGGCGTGGGCCTGGTTCGGCAGCCCGGTCAGTTGCGCCACCAGCGCGCCGTCGGCCAGGTTCCAGACGGTGATGGGCGTGTCTTCGGTCCCACCGCATGCCAGCAGGCCCTCACCCGGCGCGACGGCCAGCGAGAAAATGAAGGACGGATGACGCCAGCGGGCGAAGTCGACCATTGCTTACACGGCGGCTTTCAGATTCGCCACAAGCTGCTTGAGGGCCGGGCCGGCGCGCAGGTTGAATTCGGCGGCGTTGTTGACGGCGGGAATGCCAGGCGTGGCGCCCGACCAGACCGCCTGCCCGCTGGTCGAGCGGATGACTTGCGCCCGGATGGTGAAGTTTTCGACCGAGCCAAACTCCTCAAACAGGCAGACCACGAGGTCGTCCACACTGATCTGCTTGCCGGTCTGAGCAATGAGGGCGGGCGCGCTGCCGCTGGTGAGCGTGATTTTTTTGGCTGCCAGCCGGGTGGCCAGCTCGATGCGGCTGACGACGGTGAACTTGTTGGTCTTCACGAGCTCGGTCACGAACACATCCTGCGCGGCCTGCGTGCCGGGGCCAGATAACCACGACACTTTCGACTTGTTGGTGGGCGGCAGAACGGCAATGGTGGACATAGGTTTCTCCTGAGATGGGGACGACTAAGTTTGAGTAGATTAGCTGGATCATAGCAACGCGGCGCTTAGGCAGCGCTTAGAATAGGCCGAAAGCTAGTCGCGCGCAATCAACTGCGCCTGGCGCGCCGCCACGCTCACCGTCACCACCACGCCGGCGTTGAAGCTCAAGCAGTCCGGCCCGCCGCCGTCGCTAAAGCGCGCGCCGTTCACCGGCGGGTATGAGGCAATCTGGGTGGCAACCTCGCGGTGGGCGCGCCATGCACAACCCTGCTGAGCTCGCGTGTACAATGGGCGCATGTCGGCGCTGAAGCGTTTAGCACTCATCCGGCACGTGTTATTCCTCAGGCCGTAGGGCCGGCCCCACCGCATGCCGCTGCGAAGGCTTTCCTATGCTCAGTGAGCGCCCCAAACGGGCGGCCACTCCCTGGTTGGGCGTGCTGGCCCTGTTCACCATCGCGGGCTTCGTCGAAGCAGTCTTCTGGGAGCAGATGGAGGCGCTGACCCCGCTCTACCTGCCGCGGCTGGGCGTGCCGCTGGCCGAGGTGGCGGCCTGGACCGCCCTGGTCGCAATTATCTCCAATGCGGTCGGCCTCCCGTTTCTACCGTTTTGGGGTGCGTTGGCCGACCGCTATGGCCGCCAGCCGCTCATCGTCCGAGCTTTCGTGGCCCATGTGCTGGCCGGACTACTGGCCCTGGCGGCTGGCAATGTGTGGGTCTTCGTGCTGGGCCGCGCCGCCATGAGCCTTTCGCTCGGCAGCACCGGGCTGATGATGACCAGCCTGACCGAGCAAGCGCCTAGCCGGCGGCTGGGCCTGGCCTTTTCAATCCTCAACACCGCCCCCGCCTTTGGCGCCCTGGTTGGACCGCTGATCGGCGGCCCCATCGTGGACACCTGGGGCTTCCCCACGTTGATGATCGTGGACACCAGCCTAATCGTGGCCGTGACCCTGGGGCTGGCCTTCGGCTATCGGGAAACCTTCACACCCGCCAACTCGGGCTCGCTCCTGCAGTTGGCCGCCGATGGCGTGCGGGTCATTGGCCGCTCGCCGCGGCTGCGGACCTTGTTCCCGGCCCTGTTCCTGCTGTTCTCTGGCTCAATGCTGGCGGTCACCTACGTGCCGCTGGCCGTCCTGGCCCTGTACCAGGGCGATCAGCCCGGCACGGCGGTCGGGTGGGTTTTTGCCGCCAGCGGCTTGACCGGCATTGTCTTCAGCCCGATCCTCGGCGTACTGGCCGACCGGCATGGCCTGTGGCGCATATTGATCGTCAGCGCCGTGGTCCAAGCGCTGCTCACCTTCCTGCCGGCGCTGGCCCGCGACCTGGCCGGTTTCACCCTGGCC
Source organism: Anaerolineales bacterium (assembly GCA_038252885.1). Lineage (GTDB taxonomy): Bacteria > Chloroflexota > Anaerolineae > Anaerolineales > UBA6663 > JADZEK01. Next base: position 3,079 of record JBBRZY010000077.1, read on the forward strand.
TGGGCCGCGCTCAGCGGCGTGAGCGCGGGTGTGTTCTCGCTGTCGTTCGGGGTGCTGTCGGCCTCCGCGAGCGCCTCGGCGCGCGGGCGGGTGATGTCCTATGCGCGCCTGCCGATCAACCTGGGTTACATGCTGGGCCCGGCGGTGGGCAGCCTGGTGGCCGGGGGCAATGTCCTGCGGATCTTTCCGGTGGCGGCCGGCCTGACACTGGTCGGGGTCGCTGCGCTGGTCGTGGCCTGGCGGCAACCGGGTGAGGTGACGGTCGCAGCGGAGCAACCGCCGCGCCAGCCGGCCTTGGGCAACTCTGGCTCGGGTCAGTTCTTCACCACCAAGTGCGCCTTGCGCGCCGCCACGCTCACCGTCGCCACCGCGCCGGCATTGAAGCTCAAGTAGTCCTGCTCGACCCCATCGCTAAAAATCACGCCGTTCTCTGGCATGTAGCTGTGCAGCACCAGCGGCTGGCGTGGCGTCAGCTTGCCGAACACCAGCGTGGCGGCCGACGTGCGGCTGGTGAAGGGTTCACGCACCGTGAAGTACAACTCGTCTGCCTCCCACGGCAGGCGGTAGCTCTCCGGCGCGGGCGGGGTGATCTCCGCCCCGGTGACGCCCGCCGCCACGCGCACTGCGCCGTTCACCACCGATTGCAGCCAGCCGGTCGAGCCGGCCCCGGTCGAGACGATCAACCCGCTGGAGCTTTGGTTCTCAGCCTGCCCGGCGTACTCCAGCCGGTAGCGGGCCGAGGTGTGCGAGCGCGGGCCAATAAATAGATCGTTGAAGGCATACAACACTTGCCCGTCGCTCAGGGCCGCCTGCGCCATCGTCACCGCGCGCTGCGCCGCCCGCCCAGCCACGGCCCGCGCCACCGCCTCGCCGGCTTCCTCGACGCTGAACGGGATCAGAATGCCGTCCACGCGCGTTGGGTCGGGGTTGACGGCCAGGATCGGCTGCGCGGCGGTGTACTTGGCGGTGTTCACCACCAGCCCATCGGCGCCCACGGTCACCACCAGGTCGCTCTCGCCGAAGACATAGTTGGGCAGAAAGCCGCGCTCGATGGTGTGCGTCTTCAGGCCGCGCGGCAGCGCCCGCTGCACGGCGGCCACGGCGGCGCTGTAGCGCGTGTGGGCCGCCTCATACTCATCGAACGAGCCACCCAAATGCTCGATGTAGAAGCGCGCCTGCGCCGTGCTGTTGAAGCGCGCTTTCAGTTCCTCCAAAGCCGTCAGCCGCGTGATCACGACGATGCGGTCAATCATCTGGCCCTCCCACAGTGCTGGGGACAAAGGGCCGGGGACCAGAAAACTGGGGACTCAGGGGAGGAAAGTGCTGGGGACTCAGGGGCAAAGCCACCCCTCCCCCGAGTCCCTAGCGCAGCATCCCCCGCGTCCCCCAGCCTTTGTCCCCTCAGCCTTAGCCCTTCTCCGCGAGCAAGCTGCCCAGCAGATCGGGTGTCACGTTCAGCGTGCCGATGCGGGCCGCGTTCTCGCCCATCAGCTTGAAGCCCAGGCCCAGCAGCACGCGCGGGTCGGTCTGCCGCCACGGCTCCAGCCACAACTCGTTCGAGCGCGCCGTGTACTCGGCCTGCTTGGTGGCGTTCTGGCCCTCCAGGTCCACCAATTCCTGCCGCCGCTGCTCCAGCAGCAGTTGCGTGTTCAACTCGTTCTCCTTGATGCGCCGCTCTTGCTCCACCGCCGCCGCGCGCCGGGCGTAGATCGCCTGGTCGGCCCGCTGCTGCAAGCCCTCGCGGTACTCGGCCTCCAGCGCCTTAGCCATCTCCGGCGCGGGCTTGAGGGCGGTGATGAACAGGTTCAGGCACTCCACCCCCATGGCCGCCAGCGAGGCGTCGGCCCGCACCTTGGCCAGCACCGCCCCGGCAATCGTGGCCGAGCGCCGCAGCGCCTCATCCAGCGCCAACTGGCTCAGCTCCGCCCGCAAGTGCGCCTGGATGGCGTTGACAATACGCTGGTCGAGCTTCTCGGGGTCGGTCGAGCGGTAGGCGCGGGTGGCCGGGTCAATGGTGAAGTTGAGGATGCTCGCCAGCGTGCGCGGGTCGGCCACGCGGTAGGTCAGTTGGCCCTGCACCGTCACCGCCTGAAAGTTGCCGGTGGTCTCGTTGAGGATGAAAGGCACATCGGCCGTGCTCAGCGGCACGGCCGCCAGGCTGGTGGTCGGCACCCAGTAGAAGAATGCCAGCCCCGGCCCGGCCCGGCGCACGCGGCCCTGGCGATACTCCAGCACGTAATCGGTCGGCTGCCCGTGGTAGAACGCAATCAGTGGCGCCATGGTGACCTCCTTGCGCTATATAGTGTCCAATGAACACTATAATAAGTGTATTTTGTACACTTGTCAAGCGCAAAACAGAAGGCGCGCCGGCGGCGATTGATCGAGTAATGGTATAGTCCCACGCGGGCGGCCCTGGTCAACTAAAGGAGCTTGCGATGCAGCGTGGTCTGATCGTCTTGGGGATTTTGCTGGCGCTGGTGGGCGTGTTGTTCTACTTACAGGGCACCGGCCTGCTGCCGTTCGGCGGCATGGCCAATCACATTGAGTGGGCCTATATTGGCGGCGGGCTGGCAGTGGTGGCGGGGGGCCTGCTGGTCTTCGCCCTGCGCCGCCGCTCGCCGCAGAGGAGTGACGCTATGCAGCGCATGATGTACGTCGTGGCCGCGCTTTTAGGGCTGATGGGTTTGGGATGGATCGCACAGGGCACGGGCCTGCTGCCGTTCGGCGGCAGGGCCAATCACATCGAGTGGGCCTACATCGGCGGCGTGCTGCTGGTGGTCGCGGCCGGTCTGGTCGTCTACGGCCGCCGGTCGCGCCGCAAGTAGCGCCTATCGGCGGGCCGTTAGGGTTTGCGCCGGCCCAGCGCGATCCAGCCCAGCAGCGTCAGCCCGCCCAGCACCACCAGCGTGACGGCCGTGGCCCCGGCCGCCAGCGCGCCCAGCCCCAGCAAGCCCATCAAACCTGAGATCGTCACTTTGCGGAACATGGCTGTCTCCTGGCCGCCGGCCAGTGGGCCGGGAAGCGTGTGCCAACAAGACGCCCGCCGGCCCGCGCTGGTTCCGCCGCGCCGCCGCGCCGCCGCGTGGCCGCGTGGCCGCGTGGCCGCCGCCATCATCAGCAGGTAGAACGGCGTCACCACCCCACTACTGACAATAAAGAAGGCCGCGCTGAGATTGAGCATCCGTTCTCCTGCCGCCTGGCCCGTCCGACTTCCGACTTTTGACCTCTACGCGCCGCTGCCCAAGAACCGCACCGCGTCCGCCGCGTCGTCGGCCAGATACAGCAGCTTCTCGTCCCCGGCCCGCAGGTAGCCCGCTGTCTCACGCATAAAGGTCGCCAGTGTTTCGGTCCACACCCGGCCCACCACCACCAGCGGCTTGGCCTTGATCTCGCCCGTCTGCATCAGGCTCCAAGTCAGCGCCACCTCCGACAGCGTGCCAATACCGCCTGGCAGCGCCAGCGCCGCGTCGGAAAACTCCACCAGGTGATACAGCCGCTCGCGCAGCGTCTCAAACCTCTTCTCCTCGCGCACCCAGGCGTTGGCCTTCAGCCCGCGCCAGGTCTCGATCAGCGTGCAGGTCACGCCCACCACATGGCCGCCGGCCTCGCCCGCCCCGCGTGAGGCCGCCTCCATCACGCCGCTGTAGCCGCCGGTCGCCACCGTCCAGCCGGCCTGCGCCAGGTTCGCGCCCAGCGTGCGGGCCTCTTCGTACGCGGGCGTGCCCGGCTGGGGGGCCGCGCCGCCAAACACCGAAATCACTTTGCTCATGGGGTCTCCGTTTCTGCGCCGTTCAGCGCTTGCGTCGAGCAGCCTTAGCCGGGCAGCAGCGCGTTCAAAAGCCACAGCGCCGCCATGCCAACCAGCACGGTATAGATGACGCTCTTGGTGCGCCAGGCCACCAGCGCCGCCAGCACACCGGCCAGCAGCCGCGCGTTGCCCAGCGAGAAATCGAACGTGCCGCCCGGCAGCACCAGCTCGGGCACGATGATGGCGGTCAGCACCGCCGGCGGCACGAACCGCAGCCCACGAATCAGCAGCGGCGGCAGCGTCACCTTGCCCAGCGCGCCGATCAGTGACAGCCGGATCGCGTACGTCACCGCCCCCATTCCGAGGATGATCAGCCCCAGGCTCATCCGGCGCTGCCCCCCGGCGCGGCGTCGGGCGCGGGCGGTGTCTTGGTCAGCCCTTCCACCACCATCCCCGTCGCAATGCCCACCGCCGCCGCCACGATCAGGCCCAGTTGCAGCGGCAGGCCATTCGCCGCCACCACCGTCAACCCGGCCGCCGCCGCCGCCGCCAGCACCGCCCGGTCGCGCAGCACCGGCGCCAGCAGCCCAATGAAGGTCAGCGCCAGCGTGAAGTCGAGCGCCCAGCTTTCGGGCAACTGCCGGCCCACCACGACCCCCGCGATGGTCGTGATCTGCCACGTGGCCCACAGCGTCAGCCCGGCCCCCAGGAAGAACCAGTGCTTGTGCGCCTCCGCGCCCGGCTGCTGGTAGCGCACGATCGTCACGGCGTAGGCCTCGTCGGTCAGCAAATAGGCCAGCAGCCACTTCCACGGGCGCGCCAGCGGCTGCACATAGGCCCCCATCGACGCGCTGTACAGAATGTGGCGCAGGTTGACCACGAAGGTCGTCAGCACCATCACCGGGGCAGGCACGGCCAGCGCGTATTGCTTGGTGGCGATGATCTGCGCCGACCCGCCAAAGGCAATGAGCGACATGGCAATCGCCGCCGCCGGTGGGAGGCCGGCGTTGACCGCCAGCACGCCATAGATCAACGCAAACGGCGCGACGCCCGCCAGCAGTGGCAGCGTCATGCGCACGCCCGCTAAAAATTCTGATTTTGGAGTGGACACCGGGCCATTATAAGGGCAGAGAAAAGCGACCGAGAACAAAGAAAAATGGGATGCCAACCGACTGCCCCTCGCACCACCGCGTGAGTTGAGTTGATGGCTGTCCAATCGTGTCTCAAGCATCCCCCTGACTTTGCCAACACAACCATACTGAACGCAACCTCACTTGCGACTCGCTCCGAGCCCGCCGCGTCGCCTTATGTCACGCCTCTTTGCCTACCTTTTTCTCTTTCTCCTTCTCTTTTCTCTTGCTCTACCGCTTGTCCTACACGACCTTCAGTCTCCTGCTGACACGAAAGCGCTCCCGAAACTGCTACGATGAAACTTACTCGCTTCCAACCTGGCGAGTTGTTTATGGCCGCCTCTGCGGGGCGCGGCCAGGAGGCAGACGCATGTTCAACCACTTCATCGGCCAAACCATCGACCGCTACAACGTCGTCGCGCTGCTGGGCGAGGGCCGCCTGGGCGCCGTGCTCAAGGCCAACGACCCCACGCTCCAGCGCGATGTTGCCATTAAGCTCATCGACCTCAACACCCTCGGCCGGCCCGACGCCGCCGAAAAGCTGCTCCAGCGCGCCCGCACCGCCGCCCGCCTCGATCATCCCGGCCTGGTCAAAGTCCACGACTTTGGCCGCCTCGACGGCCTGCTGTACGTCGTCATGGACTACCTGCCCGGCGGCAACCTGCGCCAACTGCTGCTCGACCTGCGCGCCAACAACCAATGGCTGCCGCTGGCCGAAGCCGTCGGCCTCATCCGCCAGGTGAGTCTCACGCTCGATTACGTGGCCCGCCAGGGCGCGCCCGCTCGCAGCCTCAAGCCGGCCGATATCATGCTCAAGCCCGAGGCGGCCGAGGGCTTGCCCTTCCGCCCGGTGCTCACCAGCCTGGGCCTCTCCGGCGAGAGCGATGGCGACTGGCAGCCGGCCACCGAGGGCGCTGAGACCCCCGCCTACGCCTACTGGTCGCCCGAGCAAACGCTGGGCGAGCCGGTGGACGCGCGCGGGCAGGTCTACGCGCTGGGCGTGCTGCTCTACGAGTTGGCCGTGGGCTGGCAGCCCTTCCCAGTCAAGACCATCTCCGAAGCCGTGCAGGCGCACAGCCGCTCCGCGCCGCCCGCGCCGCGCGCCCGCCGCGCCGACCTGCCCGTGCCGCTGGAGGGCGTCATCCTGCGCGCGCTCGAAAAAGACCCCGCCGCCCGCTACCCCGACCCGGCCGCGCTGGTGCAGGCCCTCGACGAAGTCCAGGCGCTCATCACCGCCGCCAACCCTGATGCCAATGGCGGCGCGTGGATGGTCAGCCTGCTGGTCGCCTACCAGCGCAGCCTGGCCGAGTTGACCCGCGCCGCGCCGGCCGAACGCCCTGACCCGGGCGCCACTGTGACCCTGGCCCAGGGCCGCGTGAAGATCGTTGGCCCCGGCGGCGCAGTGCGCTACGCCAAACTCACCACGCGCGGCCTGACCATCGGCCGCGACCCCAACAATGGGCTGGTGCTCACCGATGGCGCCGTCGCCCCGCAACACGCCCGCATCGAGTTCGACGGATTGCGCTTTAAAGTGGTGGACCTCAGCAGCCCGGCCGGCACCTTCCTGGGCGGGGCCAAGCTCATGCCGGGCATGGCCGAAATTTGGGAACCGCCCGCGCCGCTGCTCATCGGCGATAGCTGGCTGTATCTCGAAGGCGGCGACGCGCCCGAGGCCACCGTCCCCCCATCGGTGTTTGTCTTCAACGGCACGTCCGTCGACGCCAACCTGGTGCAGATGAGCCCCTCCGGCCGCGTCGGCGTCTACATCGAAACGCCGCAGATGACGGTCACGCCCGGCCAGAAATCCACCGCCGGCGTCGTCATCGTCAACCAGGGCGCCGAGCGCGATCACTTCAGCCTGGCCCTCAGCGGGCTGCCGCCTGCTTGGATTGCGCCGCCCGAGCCGCCCACCAGCCTGGCCATGCCGCCCGGCGAATATCAGCGCGTGCGCCTCACGCTCGACCCACCGCGCACCGCCCAGACGCACGCTGGCCGCTACACCCTCAACCTGCTCGTCACCAGCCAGGCCCACCCCACCGAGTTGGTTGAGGCCAAGTTGGTGGTCACGCTGCCCGCCTTTGGGCAGTTTGCCACCGAGATCAACCCGGCCCTGGTCAGCGTCAACGAGCCCGTACGCCTGAACATTCAGAACCAGGGCAACACGGCCGAAGTCTTCACCGTCGGCTTTGAGGACGCGGCCGGCGAGTTGCTGTTTGAGCCGCCCGGCTTTCAACTGACTGTGCCGGTGGGCCAAACGGCCGTCACCGACTTCAGCGTGGCCGTGCAGCGCCCGCGCCTGATTGGCGGCCGCCGCCAGCAGCCCTTCGTGGTGCGCGTCGCCAACGCCGAAGGCGTGGCCCAGCGTCACACCGCCGAGTTGGTCAGCTTCGCGCTGGTGCCGCCGTGGATTCCGCTGCTGATCGTGCTCATCGGCTGCCTGCTGGCGGGCGTGGTGGCCGTGGCCGCTTACCAAATCAACGGCCCGGCGCAGGCCACCAGCACCGCCGCCGCCCGCCAAACCGCCCAGGCGCTCGAGGCGGCCGACTCAGACAATGACGGCCTCAGCAACTTGGATGAAGTCCAGCGCGGCACCGACGCCCTCAACCCCGACACCGACGGCGACGGCCTGCTCGACGGCGAGGAGCTCATTTGGGGCGCGAACCCGCTGGTGGCTGACACCGACGGCGACACCCTGCTCGACGGCCACGAGGTCCATGACCTGCACACCAGCCCGATCAACCCCGACACGGACGGCGACGGCCTGAACGACAACATTGACCCCGACCCCGGCCAGCAGTCCACGCCCACTCCCAGCCCGACGGTCACCGAAACCAGCACCGGCACCACGCTGCCGCCGACCGCTACCAATACCGCCGAGCCGGCCACGGCCACCCTGCCGGTTGAGACGGCGACTGTGCCGGCGGCCACCGCCACGGTGCCGGCTGTGACCGAAACGGCCGTGCCGCCGAGCGCCACCGTGCCGCCCGCCGTCACCGTCACCCCCGCCGGCGGCGTGGTCCTGTTCGTCTCCGAGCGCCTCGGGCCGCCGAACGTCTATCTGATGTACACCGACGGCTCCAGCCAGGCGCTGCTCAGCCCCAGCGTGCCCAGCACCGCCGCCAACACGCACCTGGTTTGGTCGAACAGCGCCCATCGCATCGCCTTCCAGTCGAACCGCGATGGCAATGAAGAAATCTACGCCATGAACCTCGACGGCTCTGGCCCCACGCGCCTGACCGAGGCCGCCCAGGCCGACACCGACCCGGTCTGGTCGCCGGACGGCGGGCGCATCGCCTTCGTCTCCGAGCGCGACGGCAATCCCGAAATCTACGTCATGAA
>JBBRZY010000078.1:0-11282 GCA_038252885.1 Anaerolineales bacterium
AATGCTTTCGCAAAGACCGGCAGCAACTCGTCAAATTCGCGCCGGGCCAAGCCAGTCAAGGCCAGCAACTTCTTCGGCTTCTTCTTGAGTATCTCGTAGGTAAGCACATGCCAAGCTTACCTTATTTTCGATAGAGTCTATAGTATAAGTAGGGCTGCGCGGGCCATTTGGGCGCGCCCATAGCCGCTAGATGTGAACAAGCCATGCAAACCAATACCAACTCGCCGTTTCTATCTGTTATGGGGCTGGGCCAATTCAAATCTGAATATTCGTCCAAGGGCCGTGGGCGCTGGGTCACCGTCGCCTTCGGGCTGCTGCTGCTGGCGGCCACGCCGGTCAGCCTGCTCATCGCGCTCTACGTCGGCTACGACACGCTGCAGCGGCGCGGGTGGGTCAAGGTGGCCGAGTCCGTCGCGCTGCCGCTCATCATCGCCGGCGTGTGCTTCCTGTTGGCGCTGGGCATCCTCATCACCGCCTGGCGCAACTGGACCCTGGCGGCGGCGGTCTACGACAACGGCGTGGCCCTCAACAGCCGCAAGGGCGTGCAGCAGATGGCCTGGGCCGACGTCACCGCCGTCTGGCAAGCCGTGACCAAGCACTATACCAACGGCGTCTACACCGGCACCACCCATGTCTACACGCTGCAGAGCAACACCGGCGAAAAGTTGGTGTTCGACGACCGGCTGGGCAAAGGGGTGGAACAGCTCGGCACCGCCCTGCAAGACGGTGTTTCGAAGGTGCTCTTCCCCCGCTACGCGCAAGCCCTCGACAACGGCCAGAAGGTGACCTTCGGGCCGTTGGCGCTCGACCGCGAAAAGTTTTATTCCGGCAAGAAAGAGCTCACCTGGGCCGAGGTCCCCGCCGTCAAAATTGACAAGGGCATTATTTCGGTCAGGAAAGAGGGCAAGGGCTGGTTCAATTGGACCGCCGTCTCGGTGCCCCAAATTCCCAACTTCTACGTCTTCATTACGCTCCTCAACCGCCTGGGCAAACTGGAAAAGTGACCCCCCTGGCCCGCCGCGTCCGGCGCTGGTTGGTCGCCGGGCTGCTGCTGCTCATCCCCCTCACACTCGCGCTGTTCCTGGCCCCGGTGCCGGCCGCGCGCGGCAAGCAGGCCGCCGAGCCATTGCCGCCCGGCCTAACGCCCGACCAACAGCGCGCCCAAGACCTGGCGCTGGCCGACCCCCGTGTGCTGGCCCAAACCAGCGGTCACAAATCGGAAGTGTTCGGCGTGGCCGACATCGGCGCCGACTACCCGGCCGGCAGCGAGGCCTGCGCCGCCGCCGACTGCCGCCAGGTACAAATTTACCTGTTCGATCTAAACACGGCCGTGGTCGCCATCGTGGACCTGGACGCCTCAATCGTGCGCGACGTGCTGGTGCAGCCCGGCGTGCAGCCCGGCATCAACCGGCGCGTGGCCGACCTGGCGGCCGAGATCGCGCGCACCAGCCCGGAGTTCATCGCCGAGGCCGGCTACGCGCCCCCGCCGGGCGTGCTCACCCCCATGGATGGCGGCAGCGTAGATTGCCCCAGCGCCCACCTGTGCCTGGCGATGGTGCTGCCCCAAGCCAACACCATGCTCTGGGCCGTGGTAGATGTGACCGACGAAAAACTGGTGACGGTCGGGCGCACCCCCCTGGACGCGGCCGGCGAGGCCTACGCGCCCGCCGCCGCCGCCGTGCCCCCCTGCCCACCGCCCGGCACCCTTGACGCCTTTGGCTGGCACATCAACTACGAGACCACGCCCAGCGACGGCTTCCGCGTGTACGACGTGACGCAGTTCGGGGTCTCGGTCCTCAAGAGCGCCAAGCTGGCCGAGTGGCATGTGAGCTACAACCTGGGCGGCGGCTTTGAGGACACCACCGGCTGCGGCCCCGGCGGCGGCTACGTGATCTACCCTTATGGCAGCACTGAGGTGACGCCGGTGACGACCACCGATGGCGTGCCCGGCATCGAAGTAGCGCAAGATTTTCGGATGAACAACTGGGGCGCGGGCTGCAACTATCGCTACAAGCAGCACTACCAATTCTTTGAGGACGGCCGCTTCCGCACCACCGTGGAGGCCTACGGGCGGGGCTGCTCCTCAATTTACGGCCTCTATCGGCCCCTCCTGCGGTTAGACCTGGCCGTCGGCGGCGACGGCGGCGACAGCCTGCAAACTTGGGACGGAGTCGCATGGGTCAACCAGGCCACCGAAGTCGAACTGCCGCAGGTGGCCCCCTACACCGCCGCCGGCGCGAAGTGGCGCGTGGTGGACGACGGCGGCTGGGCTTATCAGGTCGTGCCGGGCCAGGGCCAGTTTGGCGACGGCGGGCGCGGCGACAACGCCTATGTGACTGGGGTGGTCCATCACAACAACGAAGGCGACACCGACCTGGGCATCATCGGCGACTGCTGCAACGACGCCGAACAGGGGCCGTCGAACTATGTCAACGGCGAGGCGCTCATCAGCCAGAACCTGGTGCTCTGGTATCGGCCCCAGCAGTACGTCGTGGTCTCGGGCACCGCGTCCTATTGTTGGACGATCACGGGCGAGCCCACGCCGGAGACTTACCCGTGCGCGGCCGGGCCAATGTTCGTGCCGGAGTTTGCGGCGCGCTTTGCCACCGACACGCCGCTGGTCTTGGGCACGGCCGGCCACTTCACCGGCACGGCCCTGTCAGCCGTTGGCCCGATAGATTATCTGTGGGACTTTGGTGATGGCGTCGGCACGGCCACCACGGCCACGACCGCCTACACTTACGCCGCTGAGGGCCTATACACAGTGACCCTGACCGTCAGCGACACCCTGGCAACCGACACCTTTACCCGTGCAGTATTCGTGGGCGTGCCGGCGACGGCCGCCTTTGCGGTCGAGCACGCACTTGACCCGACCAACCACTACACCTTCACCAACCAGAGCCTGGGCTCCGGGCCGCTCTCATACCTTTGGACCTTTGGCGACGGCCTGACCAGCACCGTGGCCTCGCCCCAGCACACCTACACCATCGGCGGCCCGCACACCGTCACCCTCACGGTCACCAACGTCTTCGGCAGCGACCTGGCCGCGCAGCAAATAGACGTGACACTGTTCAGCGTCTTCTTCCCGCTGGTTTTCCAGAAGTAAGCCCGCGCGGCGAAGTCCCAGCCCGACACGGCCGTCTAGCGCAGGATCAAGGGGATGTACGACGGCGTCTGCATCGGCGTGGGCGCCGGGCCGGTCAGCACATAGATTTTTCCGTTGCCCACGTCCGCCACGTACAACTCGCCCTGTGGGTCCTCGCCGAAACTGCTGGGGTTCGCGCCGCTGCCCAGCATCTGGCCCAGCGCCACCGGCACGTTATTGGCTGTGTTGATCACCCAAAAATTTCGGCTGATGGCGTCGGCCAGGAAGTAATAGCCCTGCAAAGTCGGGTACGCCGCGCCCCGGTACACATAGCCGCCCACGATCGCCTGGCCCTCAGCATGGTCATACTCAAAAATCGGGACGATCATAGTGCTCGTCATCGTGCAGCCCGTTAGGATGTAGACGTGCCGGCCCTCGTAGCAGCGCCAACCGTAATTCTCGCCGCCCACGCTGTTCGCCGGCCGCCGATTCACTTCCTCGTAACTATCGAGACCCACATCCGCCACGTACATCTCGCCGGTCAGCTTATCGAAGCTAAAGCGCCACGGGTTGCGCAGCCCCCGTGCCCAAATCTCTGGCCGCACCAGGGCCGTTTGCGTAAACGGGTTGCTGGCCGGGATGGTGTAAGTCACCTGGCCGCTGACGTCGATCCGCAGCACCTTGCCCAGCAGCACCGTGGTCGTTTGCGCGTTGCTGCTGAAGGCGCCGTCGCCGGGGGCCAGATACAGGTAGCCGTCCGGTCCAAAGTTTAGATCGCCGCCGTTGTGATTAAGATTGTTTGGGTGCGGGATGTGCAAAATCTTAACTTCGGTGGTTAGTGCGACGTTCGGATTGGGGCTGACCTGATAGCGCGAGAGTTGAATGTCGCCGTTATCAGGATTTCCCTGGCCGGAGTAGTCGTTGTAGTAAACGTAAAAATAGCCGTTGTTCGCGTAATCCGGGTCAAACGCCAAACCCAGCAGCCCCATCTCTTGGAATGCTTCGGCGTTCACAATGTTGTCAATGTTGAGAAACGGCGTGATCACGACCGTGCCGTTGCTCAGCACCACCTTGATCCGGCCGTCGCGCTCGACCACAAACATGCGCGTGTCAGTCTCGATGCCGGTAAAGGCAATATCCACCGGCTCGCTCAGGCCGCTGGCGTACTCCGTCCAGCCAATGCCCAAGCCGCCGGCCGCGGCCGCTTCGGCTGACTTCAGCACGGCCGTCGTCAGGCCCAACCCCACCCCAACGGCCAGCCCCAGCCCCAAACAGCTCCAAATCCAGCGCGAATACCAACGCATCCAGTGTTCCTCCAATTTATCCGGCCAACTGGAGCGTATCCTAGCACATCAGGCGCAGCGTTTCAGCACTACCATAGTCATGTCGTCAAACGACTCGCGCGCGCCCACATGCGCCTGCACCGCCGCCGACATCGTCTCCAAAATCGTGTCGGCCGAGGCCTGGCATGCGGCACGCACCACCGCCAGCACCCGGCCCATGCCAAATTCGTCGTCGTGGCTGTTCACCGCGTCGGTCAGCCCGTCGGTGTAGAGCACCAGCGCGTCGCCCGGGGCCAGGCACACGCTCTGCTCAGCATAGCGTGCGCCGTCGAGCACCCCCAGCGCAATGCCGCGCCCCGGCAGCGTGCTCACCCGCCCGTCCGCTGTGGACCACACCGGCGGGTTGTGCCCCCCCACCGCATACCGAAAATTACCCGTCTCTGGCTCCCACACCCCGTAGAAGATGGTCACAAACTGCTCCGAGCGCGAGTCCGCCAGGATCAACTCGTTCACGCGGCCCAGCGTGTCGGCCGGCCCGATCCGGCTAATGGCCACCGTCCGCAGCAGCGTGCGCGACAGCGCCATGAACAGCGCCGCTGGCACGCCCTTATCCGCCACATCGGCAATCACCATGCCCCAGCGCGGACCATCCGGCCCCGGCGCGAGCGCAATAAAGTCGTAGAAGTCGCCGCCCACCTGCCGCGCCGAGCGCCAGAACGCGCTGATCTCCCAGCCCGCCGCCTGCGGGTAGCTCTGCGGCAAGAAGCTCGCCTGAATGTCGCGGCCGACCTCCAATTCGCGCTCCAGCCGTTCCTGCATCGCCACCTCGCGCGTCAGGCGCGCGTTCTCCATCGCCATAGCGAGCTGGTAGGCGATGCCGTTCAGGATCGTCAGCCGGCGGCCGATGAGCTCGGTGGCCTCGATCACCAGCGCGCCCAGCACCTCGCCGCGCGCGCGCAGCGGCCACACAAAGCAATCCTCCGCCCCGAACCACGCCAACAATTGGGCCGGCACCCGCAAGCGCCACGGCACCTCGCCGGCGAACAGCGGGTCGTCGGTCGCCAGCCCCAAATCGGCCAGGCTAATGTTCAGCGCCGCCGCGTCGCCCTCCGCCGGCTTCTCCAACCCCGCCACCTGCCGCAGCCGGAACGCGCCCGCCGGCCCGTCGTATTGATACACCGCCAGCTTCTCGATGCCCACCAGGATCGGCGTCAGGCGGCTGGCCGTCTCCAGCCCCTCTTCCAGCGGCTGGCCGGCGACCGACTCGGCCATTTGCAGCAGCGCCGTCGTCACCCAGGCCTCTTCTTGCTGCGCCGCCGAGAGCAAGGCGCTCTCAATCGCCAGCGCCGCCTGGTTGGCGATGCCGCCCAGCAGCCGAATCCGGTGCGCGGTGAACGGCGTCTCGCCCGGCACCTGCCCGACGATCAGCACCCCCTCCACCTGCCCCTTCGCCAGCAGCGGCAGCAGAATGACCACGCCGATGAACAGCTCGCGCAGGCCAGGCGGCATGTCTTCATCAGGTTCGAGCACCACCGGCTCGTGCGCTTCCAGCACCTCCGCGAAGCGCGCCCACCCGCCGGTGACCAGCCCGGCCGGAAAGCGCTCGTTGACCTCGGCCAGCGTCTGCGCGTCGTTGGCGCCATCGTCGCCGCCGGCGTAAGCCGCCAGCCGCCACTGGGCCCCGGCCGCCATCAAAATGGCGCAGCGATCTACGCCCACCAGCATCGGCGTCAGCCGCGCCACCGTGTCCAAGACTTCGTCCAGCTCGGTGGTGCGGGCGGTCGCGTCAGCCACTTGCAGCAGCGCCGTGCTGATCCAGGCCTGCTCGCGCTGGGCGGTGTACAGGCGGGCGTTCTCAATCGCCACCGCCGCCTGCGACGCAAACGTGGCAATCAGCTCCACCTCGCCCTGCATAAAGCGGCTCTGCCCGGCGCAGTCCACCACCAGGTAGCCGGCGTGCGTGCCGCCTGGGGCCAGCGGCGCGCCCAGGCAGGCGTGCGGCTCAGACATCGCCAGCAGGTTGTGATACTCGTGCGCCAGGTCCACCTCGTGGAACGGGAGCACCGACGGCACCGCCTCACCCGCCGCGAAAATTCGCACATCCAGCGCTTCACCCACCGCTTCTTCGGCGCCCGGCGCACCGCGCGTGGCCCGCAGCACCATCTGCCCGGCCTCGTTCGCCAGCAAAATCGAAGCCGCGTCGTACGGCACCACCAGCGCCAGCCCGTCGAGGATCAGCTCTAGCACATTGTCGAGTTGCAGCGTCGAGGTCAGCGCTACCGACACCTCACGCATGATCTCGGCCAGGTGCCGGCGGCGACGCTCGTACTCGAACAGGCGCGCGTTGCGCACGGCCACCGCCAGCGTGTCGGCCAACGCCTGCACCGTGCGCGCGTCCTCGTCGCTGAACGCCGCCGGCTTGTCACTCTGCACATCGAACACGCCCAGCAGCCGCGCGCCAATCGCCATTGGCGCAACCAACTCCGCGCGGGTGGTCGCCAGGCCGGGGCCGGGCACATAATCCGGGTGACCGCTGACCTCGTCAACGCGCAGCAGTTCACGGTTGCGGCCCACCAGCGCAATCAGGCCGGGGCCGTCGAGCGCGTAGGCCAGCCCCTCAATCGTCTGCCCGACCGTGCCCACGCCGATGCCCGCCTGAAACACCAGCCGGTCGTCTTGCAGCAGAAAGATGCGCGCCGCCTTGTACCCGAAGCGGTCGTCCACCACATCGAGCACCTCGTCCAGCATGTCGTCCAGCTCCAGCGTCGAGGCCACCGTGCGCGAGGCCTGCGCCAGCGCGGCGAACTGGTCGGCGCGGCGCTGCTCGGCCGCGTAGACTTGCGCCTCCAAAATCGCCAGCGCCATCTGCGCCGCCAGCGATTGAAAGACCGCCTGCCCGCTCTCATCGAACGCCGGGCCGCCCTCATGATACGCGTGCAGCACGCCCAGCACGCGCTCGTCAATCTGCACCGGCACGGCCAGCTCGGCGCGGCCCGGCCGCAGCCCAGCGCTGCCCTGCTCCAGCCGCATCTCGGGCAGTTCCTCAAACGTCATGGCCTGGCGCGTCTGCGCGGCTTCACCCACCAGCCCCTCGCCCAGCGCGATCACGGCCGGCAGCGCGCGCGGGGCCGCCGGCGCAGCCTCGGCCTTTTCCGTACCGTCCGGCGCAGGCAATCGCGGCGCACTGGGCGCGGTGGCCCGCAGCCGCAATTGCTCGCCGTCCGTCTCGTAGAAGCTGACCACCAGCCCGCCGAACGTCTCGGCCACCAGGTCCACCACCTGCCGCACCAGGTGACCCAGCGGCTGGAGCACATTCACCCGCTGCGCCACGCTCGCCACCAGCTCAAGCTGCGAGGCGCGTCGCTGCGACTGTTCGTACAGGCGGGCGTTTTGTAGCGCGGCGGCGGCGTGCGTCGCCACGATGCTCAACAGCCGTAAGTCTTCTTCGTCAAAGTGGTTGGGCAGCCCGCTCTGCAGCCCGATGGCCCCCAGCGCGGCCTCGCCCACCAGCAGCGGCACAAACACCGCCGAGCGCGGCGGGTTGGGCGCGTTGTAGCGCGGCTGGGCCGGCAGCGACGGCGTCTCGCGCTCAAAGTCGTGCACCAGCAGGCTCAGCCGCTGCTCGCGCAACCAGCCCATGATGCCCAAGTTGTCGGGCGTCAAGCGGAACTCGGCCAGCGGGCGGCGCTGCCCCTCCACAATCCACAGCAACAGCCGGTAACGGTCGCCTTCGTACAGGCCGAGCTGAAAAGTCGTCGTGTCCACCAACTGGCCGGCTTGGGCGCGCACCAATTCGGCCAGGTGCGCCAAATCCAATGGCGCGCCCGAAAGCGCCCGGCCGATGGCCTCCAGCTTGCTCAGCTCGTCCAGGCGGCGCACCAACGCGCGGCGCGACTGCCGCCGCCGAAACATCAGTGCCGTCAGCCCAGCCAGCGCCAGGAGGAGGATCAGAACATAGCCGGTTGGGTTCACGCCCGCCACTCGCCTCTCACACAGGCGCGCCCGGGCTGGCCGTAAAGCTGGCAACCGCTTCGGCCGGCGTGGCGTAAATGGTGAAGACCTGGTCAAAGCCCGACATCTCGAACACCTCGCGCACGCGGTCGTTCAGTGCGGCCAGCCGCACATCGCCCGCCCGCAGCCGCGCGTGCCGCAGCCCGTTCAGCAGTGCCTTGAGCCCGGCCGAGGCCACGTACATCACCTCGGTCAAGTCAATCACCACGCGCGCGTTGCCGGCGTTGCACAAGTCGCGCAGCGCGTCTTCAATGGCGCGCGCGGCCGGCAAGTCGAGCCGGCCGCTGGGCTCAATGGTCCACACTTCGGGAGTGCTGGAGCGAACGCGGAGTGTCATGCCGGGTGCCTGAGGTATTCTGCCAAAAGTTGCGCGGTATGCACGAGCGCCTCCCCGTGCGTGCGCTCGTAGTTGTGCGACGCTTCCACGCCCGGCCCCAGCAGGGCCACGCGCACGTCGCCGCCGGCCCGCCAGAACGCCTCGCCGTCGGAGCCATAGAACGGATAGATATCGAGCTTATACGGAATGCCCGCTTGCTCGGCCAGCGCCACCAGCCGCCGCCGCAGCGCGAGGTCATACGGCCCACCCGAGTCTTTGACGCAGATGGTCACGTTGAACTCGTCCGACTCTTGCCCCACGCCGATGGCCGCCATATCCACCGCGATCAACTCGGCCAGGTCGGCTGGCAGTCCGGCCGCCCCGCCATGCCCCACTTCCTCGTAGTGGCTGAAGTGCAGCGTGGTGCGCTGCGCCGGCTGCTCGCCCGCCGCCAACAGCGCCCAGACCGCGCCGAACACCGCCGCCACGCTGGCCTTGTCGTCCAGATGGCGCGAGCGGATGAAGCCCGCCGGCCCAGCCTCGACGCGTGGGTCAAACGCCACGCAATCGCCCACCTGAATGCCCAGCGCCCGCGTCTGCGCGCCGTTGACGGTGCGCTCGTCCAACCGCACTTCCATCGTGGCGTCTTCGCGTTTGGACTCGTTCGTCTCCGCGCCGTGCACGTGGCTGCTGGCTTTGTAGATCAGCAGCGTGCCGCGCACTGTGCGTCCAGCGGCCGTGTAGATCGTGCAGCCCTCGCCCTCGACCGTGTTCCAGGCGTAGCCGCCCAGCTTGCTGAGCTTAAGCCGCCCGTTGGCTTTGATCTCTTTGACTATCGCGCCCAGCGTGTCCACGTGCGCAGTCAGGGCGCGCGGGGCATCTCCGGCGCGGCCCGGCCACTCTGCCACCACTGCACCCTTGCCTGTGCGCCTCACGGTCATGGGCAGGCCCGCCAGCGCGCCTTCCACGTAGGCCAGCGCCTGATCAGTAAAGCCCGTCGGGCTGGGTGTGTTCAGCAGCCCCACCAGAAAAGTCTTCATGCGGTCGAGGTCAATTGTCAGTGCACCAGCCATTACACACTCCCGTAGGGTATGGGTCAATAAAGCGCAAGCGGTCGGGGTCCAACGCGGGCACCCGCGTCAGGTATCGTCCCCGTTAATGGTCGCGAAGATTTCGTCGCCCGTGGCCGCGCCGCGAGCCAGCCCCAGGTTTTCAGGCAGCAGGCCGTCCCAATCATCGGCGTCGTAGGGCTGCGCCTCCGCCGTGCCCTGCGCCACCGCCCGCCGCGCTCAGGTCGCTAGTGGCGGCCGCGCCCACGCGCCCGCCGAGCGCCACGCATACTTCAAACTCCGCGACGTTTGGGTGAATAGCCGAATGGGCGCAGCGCGACCGGGCTTGGACCCTGGTCGTCAAACTGGTTTCAACCTCGGCTGTCGGCGCGAAGTGGCGGACCGACGGCAACCGAGGCTGCGCCCGATGCTTGCCGAGTGTGTCCGGCCATTGGTCGTCCCCGGGCTCCCGCGCAGGCTGGTTCGCCCCCCAAATTGGGCGATTCCGCCTCAGAAACATTTTACCTTACCCCCGTTTCACCGGCTCACTCGGGCCGACCAGCCGGCCGCCGCCGAGCGTACTCGCCGTGCCCATCAGCACACTGTACCGCCCGCCGCACTGCGCCACGTACACCACCTACTGCTGCGACGCGCGGCCCAGGAACGACAGCCCATACTTGGTAGGGGCCAGCCCCTTGCCGGTCTGGAACGGCGCGAAATCGTGCGCCACCGGCATGACCACTACAGCCGGCAGTGGCTCGCAGGTCGGAATGACGTGGATCGGCCGCCCGCGCCCAACCGGTTCGGCTCGCCGCAGTGCAACGAGTCCTGCCCCATCGAACTGGTGAAGTCAATCACCGCCTCCAGCCAACCAAAGACCGGGTTAGCCTCGCACTGGCTTGGCCCCCAACAATCCCCCCGGCACTGCTCCTCCGGCGGCATGGCTATGAACGCTCTGTACCGGCGTATCAAAGCTCAGTCCGTGCAGAGCGCGCTCATCGGTGGGAGCAAGAGTAGCCCCGTGACGTTGCTTCAGTTGGGCGAATTGCGCGGTAGTGTACTCCTCAACGAGCGAATAACGAAAGCGAAAGTGAAGCTGGTTAGCCAGCACTTCAGACCAGAATAGCGACTTGGGCCCATAAGGCCCACGGTCAATTCCCACGCCCTGGCCATTCACCCGCCCCGCGCAGTTGAGCCAATTTAGGCCAACCTTAAAACTTTCGGCGCCGCCCCCGAAACCGTCCAAGTAGAACAATTTCCTGTCATCCTATTCAGCATGTACGCGCCATGTTTGTCTGCCGCCGCTGCCGAGTCCTCACCCCACCCCCATCACGTGGGCACCCTTCCCCGCGCCGGGGAAGGGCCGGGGATGAGGTCCGTCCAGCACGCCTGCCCATCGCGCCCGCTTGCGTCGTTTGCCTCCAAGCTGATCACACCCCACCCCCATCACGTGGGCACCCTTCCCCGCGCCGGGGAAGGGCCGGGGATGAGGTCCGTCCCGCACGCCTGCCTCACGCCCCCTCTTGCAATGACAGCAA
>JBBRZY010000079.1:0-11239 GCA_038252885.1 Anaerolineales bacterium
CAGGCGCAGCGGGGCGGAGGCGGAGACGGGGGTGGACATACTTACCTTTGTACAGAATAATTGTTCTACAAGCAAGAGGCAGTTTGGCAGAGGCGCGTTTCCGGGCAGCGGCCGGCTCATACCCGGCGGTTTCTTCGGCCAGGGCGACCAGGCAATCGGCCAATTCGGGCCGAGGGTGATATTGTTTCAGCGCGAGGTGCGGGCTATCCGCGCCCAAGATATTGGTGAAGGATCAGGAGGTTTGTATGGCGAAGAAAACCAAGAACACTTTTGACGTTCCGGCCGTGGCTTCGATTGACATTGACGCCCCCGCCAACCGCGTGTTTGATGCGCTGATTAGCCCCGACCAGGTGCGCAAGTACCTGTACGGCGCGGAGATCAAGTCTGATTGGCAAGTCGGCAGCCCGGTCACCTTCAGCGGTGAATGGGAGGGCAAGCCCTACGAAGACAAGGGCGTGGTGCTCGACTTCGAGCCGCGCAAGCTGCTCAAACTGACGCACTACAGCCCGCTCAGCGGCAAGCCCGACGTGCCCGAGAACTACCACACCGTCACCTACGCCGTCAGCGAGCGGGACGACAACAGCACCCTGACCATCACGCAAGAGAACAACCACGACCAGGCCGAAGTGGACGAGTCCAAGAAGACCTGGACCACCATCCTCGAGGGCCTCAAGAAAGTCGTGGAAGACAGCCCGCGCTAACCGTCACGTCAGCAGCACCCACAACCCGCCCGCCACCACGCCGCCGGCCACCGAGCTGAGGAAGTTAACCCAGTCGTTGTCGAGCCAGGGCCAGCCGCGCAGGTGGCGGGTGGGCGCGCCGCAGCGGTGCAGCGGGTGGCGCTCAGTCTCCTGGCCGTCGGCGGTGCAGACGTAGATCGCCTGCACCGTCGCGCCGAGCAGCGAGTCGGCCAGCGCGCCGAGCAGGCCGGCGACGGCTGCGACCAGCACCAACCCCATCGCCGCCGTGAGCGCCGCGCCGCCGGCCAGATCAAAGCCCGCCGCCACCACGCCAATCAGCGCCGCGCCAGCCAGCGCCGCCCCGGTGCCGGTGAGCGTCAGCCCGCCGGAGGTGCCCACCGCCACCACGCGGCCGGTCGTAATCAGGCGCGGCGGTGCGGCACTCAGCACGCCCAACTCGGTGGCCCAGGTATCGGCGTTGACTGTCGCCACAACCCCCACAAACAGCGGCCACCACAGCGGGCCCGGCCACAGGCCATTCGCCAGCGCCAGCAGCGCCCCTGCCCCACCGTTCGCTAACGTCTGCGCCAGGTCGCGCTGGCTGCCCTTGCTAAACTTCTCGGTCAGCGCCTCTTTGCGCGCGCCCTTGTAGTGCGACAGCGCGCTGGATGAGATGAAGAACACCACCAGCAGTGTGCCCCAGGCCCAGCCGCCGAGCGTGAAGATCATGGTGCCGACGAGCACCGCGCCCACCACGCCCGAGCGCGCCAGCGAGCGGCGGCGATAGCCCAGCCAGCCGATCGCGGCCGACAGCAGCAAACCCAACACCAATCGAATGAGTACCGGCGACATCGTTAGGACGGCTCGACCGTCTGGGCCACGCGGCGGGCTTCTTCGGCCTGGCGTTCTTCTTCTTCATACCAGGCCACGGTCTCGGGCAGGCCGGCGGCGGCGGAGCGCGCTTGCCAGCCTAACTCGCTCAGCGCGCGGGTGGCCGCGCCCAACAGGCTCGGCCCGCTGAAGGTGCGTAGTTGTTCGGCCGCCTGGGGCCGGATGGGCTGCAGGACTTTGGCCAGCAGTCGCACCAGCCCGCCCGGCAGCCACAGGCGCGGAGCCTTGCGCCCGGTGGCGCGCTCGCCCTCGGCCAGAAAGGCGCGCAGCGTCAGCGCGGGGCCGGGCAGCACGTAGGTCTGGCCGGCCGCACCGAGCACCGCCGCCAGCCGGTGGCCCGCCGCCGCGTCGGCCGCGTGGGTGAAGTTGAAACTCCCCTCCCCGCCCAGTGCTACCGGCAGCCGCCCCAGCGCATAGCGCCGCAGCAGCCGGCCGAGGGGCAGCGTGTCGCCGGGGCCGTACAGCAGGCCGGGCACCACAATCGTTAGCGGCAGACCCTGCGCTTGCAGCGGGCGCGCGACTTCAAAGTGGGCGCGGTATTTGCTGTGAGCATAGACCGACTCGCGCGGGGGGAGGGCCGGCGGGGCGACTTCATCAATCAGGCGGCCGGTGGGGGCCGCGCCGTAGGCCGCCAGCGTGGAGGTGTAGACGAGGCGCGGCACGCCCAACTCGCCGGCCAGCGTCAGCAGCGCGCGCGTGCCTTCGACGTTGATGCGCGCCAGCCGTTCGTAGTCTTTGGGCGGCAGGCCGATGCGGTGCAGCGCCGCCAAGTGGTAGACCACGTCCACGCCGCGCAACGCGCTGCGCAGCGAGGCCGGGCGGGTGAGGTCGCCGGCCAGCGTGCGCACCTGGGGCGGCAGGCGGCGGGCGCGGTCAACCGTGCGCACCAGCGTCACCACCTCATCGCCGTGCGCCAGCAGCGCCGCGATCAGGTGGCGGCCGAGAAAGCCCGTGCCGCCGGTGACAAACGCTTTCATGCGGGTGTAGCCCCAGGCCTCATCGCACCATGATCTCAGACCCGTTCGGGCCTTTGACGATATCGATGCGGGCGGGGAACTGGTCTTTTAGTTCGTCAATGTGCGTCACCACCAGGATGCGCTCGAAGTCAATCGAGGCGGCGTTGATGGCCTCGACCACGCGCTCGCGGCCGGCGGCATCGAGCACGCCAAAGCCCTCGTCGATGATGAGCGTTTGCAGCTGGGTGCCGGCCCGGTGCGCCAGCAGTTGGCTGAGCGCCACGCGGATGGCGAAGTTGACGCGGAACTGCTCGCCGCCGGAGAAGTTCTCGTAGGCGCGCGTGCCCAGCTCGTCGCCGATCTGAATGTCGAGCGTCTCGCGCACATCGCCGGCCTGCGTCTCGCGCTGGGTGTTGAAGCGCACATGCATGCGGCCGCCGGTCATGCGGGCCAGCAGCGCGTTGGCGGCGGCCTCGATCTCCGGCACGGCGGCTTCGATCATCAGGGCCGGCACGCCCTTCTTGCCGAAGGCCTCACGCAGCTCGTCGTACACGCCGCGCTCGTCGGCCAGCGCCTGGCGCTCGGCGCGGCGCACTTCGCGCTGTTTGGCCTGGCCTTCCAGCGCCGCCAGCTTCTGTTGCGCGCCGCCCAGGCGGGCCTTGGTGAGCGTGTCTTCTTCGCGCAGCTTGTCGAGCGCCCGCTGGCGCTGCTCTGAGTCTTGCAGGATGCGCTTGTGCTGGTCGGCCTCGCGGTCGAGCAGCGCGCGCTGGCCCTGGTCGGTTTCGAGGCGGGCCTGCCAGGTGGCGCGGCGCTCGGCCAGGGCGGTCGCGCGGGTGCGGGCCTCGTCGGCGCTGGTCAGGGCGGCTTGCAGCTCGGCCACGCGCTTGAGCACCACCGGCTTGCTGCGCAGGTTGAGCGTGGTCTGCTTGAGCACGCTGTCATAGGCGCTCTGGTCGTCGCCCAGCTTCTTGAGCAGCGTTTGGTTCTCGCGGTACTGGCTGCGGCGCGCCTCGACCTCGCCGTTGAGCGCCTCCATCAGCGCGGCCGGCTGGGCCAACGGCTGGCCGCAGGTGGGGCAGACCGGCTCGGTGGCGGCTTGCAGTGTCTCCAGCCGCTTCTTGAGCGCGTCGGCTTCGGCGCGGGCGGCTTCGTTCTGGCCCTTGAGGCTGGCGGCCTGCTCGATCACCAGCGTGCGGGCGATGTTCACCTGCTCGCGCTGGGTCTCCTGCTCCTCGAAGCTGGCGAGCTGTTCCTGGTTGAGGCCAAGCTCGCGCTGGATGGCGCTGACGTCGGCCTTGAGCTGCGCTTCCCTTAGGTCGGCGTCGAGCAGGCTGATCTCTTTCTCGGCTTCTTTGAGGCGGCGGGCCAGGTCGTTGATCTGCCGGTCGAGCGCGGCCATGGCCTGGCGCGCGGTGTCAATCTGCGCCCAGCCGGCCTCGGCCAGCCGCAGCCGCTCGCTGACCGCAATCACCTTGGCCTGGGCGTCACGCAGCTCAGATTCGTACTCGGGCTTGCGGGCCAACTCGGTCTCGATCTCCACCAGCAGCATTTCCAGCGCGTTCAGGCGCGCGTCAATGGCCTTGAGCTTGTCTTTGGCGCGGTTCTCGTAAACCTCCCACTCCTGCAGGCCCAAGATGTCGGCCAGCACCTGCTTGCGCTCGGTCGGGCGCTTGCCGGTGAACTCATCGGCCTGGCCCTGCACCAGATAGGCCGAGTTGACGAAGGTCTCGTAGGTCAGCCGCAGGGTCTTGTTGATGAGCTCCTGCGTCTTGGGGATGGTGGCCTCGCTCATGCTCACATAGTGGCCGGGGTCTTTTTCCATCTGGAAGTCGAGCAGGCTGCCCGCGCCCCGGCCGACCTTGCGCCCCCGGATGACGCGGTAGTTGTGGTCGCGGATGCGGAAGGTGAACTCGACGCGCATGTCGGTCTGGCCCTGGTGCACCAATTCGGTGTCGGTTTTGGCGCGCGACCGGCCCCACAGGCTCCAGGTGATGGCGTCGAGCAGCGACGACTTGCCGGCGCCGTTCTCGCCGCACAGCACGGCCACGTGGATGCCGGTGAAGTCGAGCGGGGCGGGCGCGCGATAGGCCAGGAAGTTGGTGATTTCGAGCCGTAGGGGGATCACGCCAGGTCCCCTTTCAGCAGCTCATCGGCGGCGCGCAGCAGGCGCTGGGTGCGCTCGGGCGGCTTTTGGCGCAGCTCGAAATAGCGCTCCAGCCATTGCAGCGGCGAGAGCGCCTCGGCGTTGGGGCCCAGGCCGATCAGCCGGGTGGC
Organism: Anaerolineales bacterium; assembly: GCA_038252885.1. Classification (GTDB taxonomy): domain Bacteria; phylum Chloroflexota; class Anaerolineae; order Anaerolineales; family UBA6663; genus JADZEK01. The sequence continues at coordinate 4,802 of JBBRZY010000079.1, forward strand.
CCGCTCGACCTCCAGGCTGATGGCGGCCACGCTGGCGGCCGGGGCCAGGGCGGTCTCGATCTCTTTGCGCCGGATGGTGGCCTCTTGCCCTTCGCGCAGCACCACGTTGACCTTGACCACCGCGCCGTCAATGTTGCGGCCGGCAATCGCCTCCAGCACCAGCGTGGTCGGGTCGTCGCTGTCGCGCGCGTCGACCTCGATGGTGCGGAACGGCCGGGCGTTGACCGGCACAAACTCCCAACTGGTGGCCTCGCGTTCCAGGGTAACCCAGCAGAAGCCCTTGGCCTCCGCCGCCTCGCCGAAGTCAATCCGCTCGAGCGAGCCAGAGTAGACGATGGGCGGCAGCCGCCCGCCGGCGGGGAAGTCATCCGGCACGTCGCGCAGGCGCACGGGCGTGAGGTTCTGGTGCTTGTGGATGTGGCCGAGTGCGACGTAGTCCCAGGCGGGGTCGGCCAGCGCGGACTTTTGCACCACCAGGTCGCGGCCGAGCATGACACTGCGCTCGGAGCCAAAGGTCGCGCCGCCGACCGAGAAGTGGCCGACCAGCACGCGCGGCATGGGCTGTTCGGCGGCTTCGAGGGCCAGGTCACTGAGGAAGCCGGTGACGAGCGTTTCCACCGCCCGGTCGAGGTCTTCGACCGACGCGCCGCGATGCTCTTCCTGGTTGAGCAGCCGGTTGCGCACCGGGAACGGCACCCAGCCCAGAAAGACCGGCCCGCGCTTGGTCTGGATGACCTGCGAGCCGGGGCTGCGGCCGACCGTGATGTTGGGCACTTCCAGCGTGCGGAAGATGTCGATGGAGGTGGCGCGCGCGGCGATGCCGGGGATGTCGTGGTTGCCGACCAGCATGAAGACCGGGGCCAGGTCGGCCAGTTGCTTGAGGCGCTTGGCGAACTCGCGCTGCTGGGTCGGGTCGGGGTCGCGCGTCTTGAAGGCGTCGCCGGCGAAGATGATCAGGTCGGCGTCGAACTGCTTGGCGTGCGCGACGATCTCATCCAGGCGGTCGAGGAAGTCGCGGATGCGGCTGGAGATGCCGGTCTGCGGGTCGAGCTTGCCGTAGTTTTCCATGCCGACGTGCAGGTCGGCGAAGTGCAGGACGCGGATGGGGGGCATAGGGTGGGCGACTCTCTAGTCTGGCGCTATGACGATACGCGGGCGGGAAAAACCTTGGCCACGAATTTCACGAATTACACGAATGGGGCTTGGGGAGAACACAGGTGATGGTTCAATCGGACGTGAATGGCCTGACAGGAATCATCGCACGTATGCGCGAAATTGTGAAGCGCTGAGGTTGTCTGTGTTCAATCCAACCAACAAGTCCACGCACGGCCGTAGGCGTCGGAGCGCACATCGTAACCGCCGAAGTCGATCTGACTGCCACCCGCGACTCCTAGCTTCCCCCATCCCATTCGTGTAATTCGCGCGTAGCGATTCGTGGCCAATGGTTTTATCCCATGGCCACAAGCGCCCGCTTCCACCCGGCCGGCAAACGGTTGCGGTCGAAGGCGATGCTACTTGCCCCCAGGAACTCGGCCAATTCCAGCACGGCGCCGGCCACGGCCTGGCCGGTGGCGGCGTTGAGCGGCGCGCCCGGCTCGGCGTAGACCGCGTTGACGTTCAGCCGGCCCTGGGCGCGATCCATCAGCGAGTCCATGCGGCCGATGAGCTGGTCGCCATGCAGGATCGGCAGCACATAGTAGCCATACTTGCGCTTGGGCTTGGGCACATAGATCTCGATGGTGAAGTCGAAGTTGAACAGCTCGCGCGTGCGGCGGCGGTCGCAGAGCAGGTTGTCGAACGGCGAGAGCAGCACCGTGCGGGGCTGCCAGTCATCGCCAGTCAACTGATCTAGCAGCGGCACGTCGTCGGTGTGAATGTAGGCCGGCCCCTTCCAGGCGGCCTCGCCGGGGCCAGGCTCCACGCTCACGCGCTGAACACGGCCGCGCTTTTCGAGATCATCCAGCGCCTGGGGCAGGTCGGGGTACCGCCAGCGGATGAAGTGCTCCTTGATGTGCTTCGGCGTCGCCACGCCCAGCGCCCGCAGGCTCTTCTCGGCCGCGCGCCGCACCACCTCGCGCTCGCTCAGCCGCTCACGTGGGGTCCAGGCCGGCAGCAGGCGCTCGGGCAGGTCGTAGAGCTTCTGCCCGCCCACGCGCCCGGCCACCATGATCTTGCCTTACATGACCAGGTAGAACAGCATCCGGTCCAGGTCGCCGCCGCCATTCCAGCCGCTGCTCACCCAGCGGTGCGGTTCTAGACCGTGGTCCGCCAACCCGCGTGAGGGCAGCGGGCCGTGGCGCCTAAGCTCGCGCAGGATGTAGCGCCGCAGCTTGGCGTTGGCGGCGATCCAGGCGTGGGCGCGCGGCGAGTGCACGGCGCTGGCGTAGACCTGCATATAGCGGCGGTGCAGCGCATAGTCTTCGGTCAGCACCAGCGAGGCGCAGTGCGCCCAGTACTCAAACATGTGGCGCTCCTGCCACAGTACCTGATCGAGGTCGGCGTTGCTGTAGCGGCCGGCGCGGCTGAACCACACCAGCCGGTGGCTGCGATCCACGGCGCTGATCGGGTCAAGCTGAATACAGCCCAGGTCGCGGGCCACTTCCAGCAGGCCCGCCGGCCCGGGCGCAGGGCGCGGCCCGGCCAGGCGCTGCTTGGTCACCGCCAGCCGGCGGACGAGGGTCGAAGAGATTGGCAGAGTCATGGTGATAGTTGTCGTCAATCAGGTTGTCGGGCGAGCGCCTCAGCCCTTGAGGCCGCTGGCCACCAGCCCCTGCACAAAATTGCGCTGGAGCAGGAAGAAAGCAGCGGCCGGCGGCCACATGGCCAGCAAGAAGATATTGAAGAGGGCCGGGTTGGCGGAGGGCGTGCCTTGTCCGCCGCTGCCGGCGTTGCCGAGCAGGTACGAGATCGGCGCCCACTCCGAGTTGCCAGAGATCGTCAGGCTGGGCCACAGATAGTCGTTCCAGATGGCCAAGAAGGTGAGGATGACCAGCGCCGCCACGGTCGGCCGCAACAGCGGCCCGTAGACGCGAAAGATGATGGTGAACATCCCCGCGCCGTCGATCTTGGCGGCGTCTTCGTAGTCGTTCGGCAGCATGTCAAAGTTTTGCTTGAACAGGAAGATGGCAAACGGCGGCACCCAGCCGTTGATGAACAGCACCGGCCAGTCGTTGATGAAGCCGTGGCCGCCCTGCCCCAGCCAGTTGTTGCCGCCCGCCAACGGGAAGCGCGCCATAAAAATAAACTGCGGCACAATCATGAGGATGGCCGGCATGACCATGCCCGACAGCAGCAGCAGAAAGACCGTGTCGCGCCCCGGAAAGCGCATTTTCGAGAAGATGTAGCCGGCGATGACGCCCACCCCCAGGGTGAGCACCAAATAAAAACCCGCCCGCAGCAACGTCACGAAGTAGGCGCGCTGCATCCACTCCCAGGCGTAGCCGAGCACCTCCAGGTTGATTTTATTGGGGAGCGGCAGAAAGCTGGCCTCAAAGAAGCGCTCGTCGGTGCTGAACGCCCCCAGCACCAGATACAGCACCGGGTAGATCATGATGAAGCCCGCCACGCTCAAGAACAGGTAATTCAGCGCCCGGCTGATCGTGAGTGGTCTGTGCATCGGCTGACCTTCCCCTGCCACCCGCCACGTGCGTCTGCGCGCTTAGCCCTTGAGGCCGCTGGCGACCAACCCCTGCACAAAGTTGCGTTGGAGTAAGAAGAACACCGCCGCCGGCGGCCACATGACCATCAGGAAACGCATGAACATGCCGGGGCCGGGGTATTGGCCCGCGATCCCGGCGATTTTGAAGGAGACCGGATACCAGGCCGGGTTGCCGGCGATGGTCAGGCTGGGCCACAGGTAGTCGTTCCACACGCTCAGGAAGGTGAGGATGACCAGCGCCGCCACGGGCGGCCGCAGCATCGGCCCGTAGACGCGGAAGATAATGGTGAACATGCCCGCGCCGTCCATCTTGGCGGCGTCTTCGTATTCGGTCGGCAGCATGTCGAAGTTCTGCTTGAGCAGGAAGATGGCAAACGGCGGCACCCAGCCATACAAGAACAGCACCGGCCACTCGCCCGCGAAGCCGTGCCCACCCTGCCCCAGCCAGTCGTTGCCGCCCGCAAACGGGAAGCGCACGGCCAGGATGTACTGCGGCAGGATGACCAGAATGGCCGGCACCACCATGCCCAGCAGCAGCAGCAGAAACACCCGGTCGCGGCCGGGGAAGCGCATCTTCGAGAAGATGTAGCCGGCGATGAGCCCCACGAACACGGTCATGCCGAGGTAGAACGCCACCCGCACCAGCGTGACCACGTAGGCGCCTTGCAGCGCTTCAAAGGCCCGGCCCAGGCGCTCGACGCTGAACGAGTTGGGGAGGGGCAGAAAGGCGGTCTCATTGAAGCGGTCATTGGTCGTGAAGGCCCCCAACAGCACGAACAGCACCGGGTAGACCATGACAAAGCTCGACACGAGCAGGAAGAGGTAGGCGACGCCCTGCCCGAGTTTGGAAAAAGTGAACACAGCCCAACGCTCCTATACCAATACCGATCCAGCCGACGTTGGGCCTATTGTCTCACACGCCGCTAGCGAGACTGACACATTAGGCTTCGTCGCCATACAGCGACTTTAGGCCGGCCTGGCGCTTCTCACGCGCCGCGCCGGCGTCGAGCACGCCGACCGCCGCGTACAGTTCCGGCCCATACTCGCGGGTCTTGACCACCACTGGCATGGGCACGGCGTGGCCCATGATGAGCGCCTGCTGCTGCGTGTCGAGCCGGGCCAGCACCTCGCGCAGATGGCCGGCTCCGCTGACGCCCGAGAACACCGCCTTGATGTCGGCCTCGTTGTCGAGCAGGCAGGTGACGCGCGTGCCCACCTGGCTCATGACTTCGTCCTCGATGCCGCTCGGGCGCTGGTCCACGATCAGCAGCGTGACGTTGTACTTGCGCAACTCACGCGCGATGATGCCGAAGATGGTGTGCCCCGCGATCTCCGGGTCGAGGAACTTGTGGGCCTCCTCGATGGTGATGACCAGCGGGCGCGGCTCGTCGCCCTTTTGCCCAGCGGCCTTGTTCTTCATCTCGACGTACTTGGCATGGATGCGGCGCGTCAAATAATTCGCGACCAGCACGTAGGCCGCCAGCGAGTTGCCGTACACGCCGAACTCCAGCACGATGCTGACGCCGCGGTTGAGGGCGTTGAAGATGTACTCGACCATGTCGTCTGGCGGGCGGCGGGCGGTGAGGAAGCCCATGCGGTCCTGGCGGAACATCTCGAACTTGCGCTGCATGGCGCGCAGCGTGCCCTTCTGCACCTTCTCTTCGTTCTCTAGCTCGTCAATCGCGCTGGTGTCGTCCTCATCCAGCATGCGGGCGATCCAGTCGCGGCCGAGCTTGCGGCGCAGGTAGTAGAGCGCGCCCACCTGCACCTCGGTCAGCCCAATAATGCCGGCCAGCATCTCCACGTCTTCTGGCTCGATTTGCTCCAGGCCGATCCTAAGCTCGCCGTCGGTGCGGCTGCCCCGGTGGCGCGAGGTCTCCGGGTCAAGGGTGATGACCTGCACGCGGCCGTTGTCGAACAACTGGCGCAGCCCCTTGAACTCGCGGCCGCGCTCGTCGCGCACCGCCCAGCCGTAGTCGTTGTGCATGTCGAAAATCAGGTTGACGGCGGCGTCGGCCTTGACGATGCCGGCCAAAATGGTGCGGGTGATGAAGCTCTTGCCGGTGCCGCTCTTGCCGAACACGCCCGACGAGCGCTCGACGAAGCGCTTGAGGTCGAGGTTGACCTTGACGCCCTCCATATCCAGCGGCGCGCCGATGTGCCAATGCCCCGCGTCTTCCGCGCCAAACACCTGGTTGACGTCGTCCTCGGTGGCCGGGAAGACCAGGGCAAAGTGCGCCGGCACGGTCTTGACCGGCATGGGCTTGGCGGCCGCATCGCGCTCCAGCATGAGCATAGGCGCCACTTCCAGCGTGCCAAACGCCAGTTGGCTGGCGTACACGTCGGCCGTAAAGCCATCATCCGGGTCGGGCGGCATGTTCACCAAATCAGGGTTGGTGCTGCCCAGCGCGATGTCGGTGACGATGGAAAAGAATTTCTTGCCGGTCTTGCCTTCGATCACCACATAGCGGCCGACGGCCATGTCTTCGATGACGCCGCCGGGCACCTGGCCGGGGTCGAGCTTGACGGTGACGCCCTGCGACAGCGACCCGCCCACCACGAGGCCGAGGCGGGCGCGGGGCGGCGGGCGGCGGAAGAAGTCGTCAAAGTCAGGATGCGGGTTGAGAGTCATGAGCGGCTTTCAGGTCTTAGAAAAACCATTGGCCACGAATTACACGAATTACACGAATTTTGGTCCGTGCTAGGCCAACGGTTGGGTATGGGCATTATTTCGCGACCCTTTTGGTTTCAAGGGATTTGGCTCCAAAGTTGAGCAGCAG
>JBBRZY010000080.1:0-11201 GCA_038252885.1 Anaerolineales bacterium
CCCCTGAGTCCCCCGAGTCCCTTGAGTCCCCATTTTCCTGGCCCTTACGATGAAACCTGGCGTGTAGGCCGGAGGGCGGGCGTTGGCGGGGCGGGCAATCGGCTTTACAATGCCACGCATGACAGGCAGTTGGCAGGCGGCCGGGGTGGCGCACGCGTTGGCGGGCCGGCCGTTGGGCCAGCCGGTGTATGTGTTCGAGCAGATCGGCTCGACTAACGATGAGGCCAAGCGGCTGGCAGAGGGCGGGGCGGCCGAGGGCGCGCTGGTGCTGGCGGAGACGCAGACCGCCGGGCGCGGGCGCGCGGGCCGCCGCTGGGTGACACCGCCCGGCGGGGCGCTGGCGCTGAGCCTGGTGCTGCGGCCCACGGTGGCGGCAGCGCAGGCCACGCGGCTGACCATGCTGGCCGGGGTGGCGGTGTGCGCCGCGCTGGAGGCGGTGGCCGGCGTGCGGCCGAGCCTGAAGTGGCCCAACGATGTTTTGCTGGCGGGCCGCAAGGTCGGCGGCATCCTGGTAGAATCAGGGCTAGCGGGCGAGCGGCTCGAATATGCCATCGTGGGGCTGGGGCTGAACGTGAGCGCCGCGCCGCCGCCGAGCGAAGTGCAGTTTCCGGCGACGACGGTGGAAGCCGAGGCCGGGCGGCCAGTGGACCGGCTGACGCTGCTGGTGGCCATTTTGGACGCGCTGACGGCGCACTACCCCCACCTGGCCGAGGGCGCGCAGTTGCAGGCGGCCTGGCAGGCGCGGCTGGCGTGGCTGGGGCAGCCGGTGACGGCCCACACCGCCGAGGGCGAAGTGCACGGTGTGGCCGAGGGCGTGGACGAGGATGGCGCGCTGAGGCTGCGCCTGGCCTCAGGCGAGCGCCGACGGCTGCTGGCGGCGGATGTGAGTCTGCGGCCGAGCGCGTAACGGATGTTAGGAGGTTGCCATGTTTGATAATTTGCGCCAGAAGAGCGCCGAGGAAGCCGAGTTCCTGAACGACGAGTTGGCGGGGCCACCGAACAAACCGCCCAAGTCTCCCAAGCCGCCTAGAGCGCGGCGGACCGGGGCGAGCAGCGGCGGCGGGCTGGGCATTTCGCCCTCCCAGCGCTTTCTGCTGGCGTTGATGCTATTCCTCAACGTGACAGTGCTGGGCTGCTTCGCGCTGATCGTGTTCGACCGGATTGTGCTGCCGTTCTTCTAGGCAGCCGCCAGGAGTGGGTGAGTAGCTCAGGAGGCGACTATGAAACTGGGACCTGTCGAGTGGGTGTTTGTCATCGTCACTGGCGTTGGGGCAGTGTTCGCACTCCGGCGGTTGATTCGGCAAGTAGTCGCGCTGTGGCTTTCACGGAAATTGTGATCGCAGTGCGGCTGTGACCGGCAGGGGGGCAGCGTTCTGCTTGTGAGGCACGCGCGGGTTAAAACAAAACAGAGGCCGGGCGTCAGCGGGGCTGGCGACCGGCCTCTGTTGTTTGTTAAGTGAGCAACGGGCGGGTTAGGACGGCGGGCCGTCGTCCACGATCTCGCCGCCGGCGGGGGACGAGGGCGCGGCGGGCGGGGCGGCGGTGGGGTCATCCACCACCGACCAGTCGCCCTTGACGCGCGCGACCAGTTTGCTGAGGTGCTCGGTGACAACCTCTGCCGGGGCGAACTCGAAGAACATGCGCAGGCCGAAGATCAGCACGAACACGTCATCCACCTGGCCGACGATGGGGATGATGTCGGGCAGGATGTCGGGCGGCAACACCAGGTAGCCCAGCGCCGCCAGCGGGATGAGCTTGGTGACGACGTTGACACGCGGGTCGAGCATCAGGTTGTAGGCCAGCTTCACTTGCTGGAAGATGTCGCGCAGCATGTTGCCCTGCGGGATGTACGGGCCAAGCCAATTGCGTTTAGGGTCGTCCATCATGGTGATCCCTTTCATTAACCAATAACCGATCCAACGAACCGCACGGGGGCCGTAGCGGTATACGCAACTACTATTACGCAGGGGGGCCGGGCGGGTTGCGCGGCCCGGGTGGCCTAGCTGAGCGCGGCTTCGGGCTGCTCGCGGGCCGATTCGGCGCGCACGCGGGCCTGCTCGCGCAGCGCAAAGGCCAACTGCTGGGCGACCAGCCCACCCTGTTCAATTAATATATCGCCAAGCAGGCGCGGCCGCCCAGCGGCGGCCTGAGCGGCCAGACCGGCGGCGAGCTGCTCGGCGGTGACGAAGTGATAATCGAGCAGGTAGCGGCCCAGGCGCGGCACGGGCTGGTCGGCCGGGTCGAGCGCGGTGAAGGCGGCCGGGTCGTCCATGGGCAATTCGGGCACCGGCTCGGCGCCGGTTTCGGGCTGACCGTTGCGCGATTGGTTTTCGCGCGCCAGCCGCAGCCAGTGGCGGGCCTTGGTGTGAGTCGGGTTGAGGGCGATGACGTGCTGCAGGCACTCGATGGCCAGGGCCACGTCGTCCACCACGGTCGAGAGCAATAACCAGCCTTCCTCGTGGCGCGGGTCCACCATCACCAGCGTGGCCAGCAGTTGGCGCGCGCCGGCGCGGTCTTTGGCGCTGAGGGCGCCCGCGGCCTGGGCGTACAGCGCGGCCGGTTCGGGGGTAGGGACGGGTGTGGCGCTCATGGCTTAGACCACATTGTATTCCACATCGTCGCTCGCCAGCGTGTGACCTTCGGCGAAGCGGCGCAGGCTGAGGCTGCGAATGTCGAGCGTGGTGGCCTGGCCGGCGGTGATGACTTCGGCCAGCAGCAGGCCGCAGATGGGGCCGTGCATGAAGCCGTGGCCGGAGAAGCCAGTGAGCAGGTAGAAGCCCTCGACCGGGCTGGCCCCGATGATGGGGTGGGCGTCGGGCGTGACCTCGTACAGCCCGGCCCAGCGCGAGGCGATGCCGGCCTGCTCGAGCAGCGGCAGGCGCGCCACGGCTGCGTCGAGGTGGGTCAGCTCCCAGGCGGGGTCTACGCGCTGGTCGAAGCCAGGCGGCTCGCTGGGGTTCGACATGCCGGTCAGCAGGCCTTCGCCCTCGCGGTGGAAGTACAGGCTGCGGGCGAAGTCAATGATGAACGGGAAGTCCGGCGGCACTTGCGGCAGCGGGGTGGTGGTGAGCCATTGGCGGCGCACCGGCGTGACCGGGAGGTCAACTCCGGCCATAGCGGCCAGCGGCGCGCTCCACGGGCCGGCGGCGTTGACGACAACCGGCGCGGCGATGGCGCCGTCGGTGGTGACGACGCCGGTGAGGCGGCCGGCGGTTTGGGTTAGGCCGGTGACGGTGACGCCGGTGAGGCAGGTCGCGCCCAGGCGGCGGGCGGCGGTGATGTAGCCCATGACGACGCTGTTGGGGTCGGCCACGCCGTCTTGGGCGTTGAAGGTGCCGGCCAGGGCGTCGGCGAAGAGCGCGGGTTGGGTGCGAGCGCGCACTTCGTCGCCGGTGAGCCATTCGGTGGGCACGCCCAGCCGGTGCTGGCGGGCGACGTTGCGGCGGAACTGGGCCACGTCTTCTGGCTGGGTGAGGACGAACAGGTAGCCGCACTTGCGCACCAACGCGGGCTGGCCGGTGACGTCTTCGAGCGCGTCGAGCATGGGCAGGCTAAGCTGCGACAGGCGGATGTTGATGTCGGTAGCAAACTGGTAGCGGATGCCACCGGCGCAGCGGCCGGTGGCGCCGAGGCCGAAGAAGGCTTCGCGCTCCAGTAGGACGACGTTGCGCACGCCAAGCTGGGCGAGGTGGTAGGCGGTGCTGGCGCCCATGACGCCGCCGCCGATGACGACGACGCTGGCGGTGGAGGGGAGGTCGGTCATGGGGGTAATTATAGTGGAGGTCGGAGGGTGGAGGTCGGAAGTCGGAGGTCAGAGGGGATGGGGATGCTGCGCGAGGGGACGCGGGGGGCGGTTAATACGGTCGGCAGAAGGCAATTGGCGGCGGAGACAAGCCGGTTGGGAAGTGGTGAGCGCGGCCCATGGGGATTAGGCCGGCTGGGTCAGCGCTAGCTCCATCCAGATTTCGTCTGGGTCACCGCCCAGGTTGGCGACCTCGACAAACCCGAGTTGAAAGTAAAAGGCCACGGCCCTCGGCAGCTTGACGCGGTTGGTCCAGAGCGCCATGGTGGTGTAGCCCAGGGCGGTGGCGCGGCCGATGAGGTCGCGCAGCAGTTGGTAGCCCAGGGCTTGCCCACGATAGGCGGGCAAGAGCGCGAAGCGGCGCAGTTCGCACACCCCGGCGCGGTCGGGGACGCGGTGAAAGGCCCCGGTGCCAACGATCTGCCCGGCGACCTCGATCACCAGGAACACGCCGCCGTTCTCAAAGTAAGTGGTCTGTACCGCGTCGAGGTCGCTGAGGATGCCCCAGGCCTCCCATTGCGCCGTGAAGGCTTCCAGCGCCGTTTCCGGTTCCATCAGGGCGTGCGCGACGCCGTTGATCAGCCGCTTGGCGGCGGCCCACTCGTCCGCCCGGATGGGGCGGATCAGCCATGCAGGGTGACTCACGTGATCTCTCCAAGAATCAGTAGTGCCAGTCAAATGCGACAGGCTGGCAGCGTCTATTCAGTTGTGCTTCAGTGTGCGAGTTGGTTCGGCGTCAGGGATGGACGAAACGAGACGGTGGCCAACAAGGAGCCTGCGGGCCGCGCCAAGGATGCGCCCAACCTGCCGACGGGCAGTGCTGGGTCAGGGCAGAAGCAACGAGGTTAGTGCGCCGGGTTCATAGGGTTGGCTGTCAAGGGGCTGCGCGCTCGTCCCGGTGGACGGCGACGATACGATAGCATTGACCGGCCAAACGAACAAGCGCGGGCGGCGGCGAGATGTATTTCAACCAGGGGCAAACTAGCAGTCCAGTGGTCAGGCCAAGCGGAGCTGCAAGCGATGGCCCAGCGAATTGATCCTGCCCACGGTGAGATTCCTCACCCCGCGACAGTGGCTGGGTGACCACAGGGCCGCGAGCGGGGGTTCGGAATGACAGGTCAGAGGGGGTTGTTCGGGCAATCCGCAAACGTAAAAACACGCCCGCGCGTGGGCCGAGAGTAGCGGGCTAGCGTGCGGGCCGGCGCCCAGTGGCGGCCTGGGCCGGCCGTGCGCCAGTGATGGTTTAGAATTCCACCGTTTGGCCGAGGCCGAGGCGGCGCGCGGCGCTGAGGGCCGAGGCAGCGGCGGCCACGTCTTGCACGGCGTTGCCAACCGACTTGAAGAAGGTAAGCTCGCTGGCCGATTGGCGGCCGGGGCGCAGGCCGGCCACGACTTCGCCTAGCTCGGTCCAGGCGGCGGGGTCGGTCAGGCCGGCCTGCATGGCGGCCACCAGTTCGCCGGCTTCGGCCAGCGCGCCGGCGCGGGCGTCCACGAAGATGCTGGCTCGGCTGACGGTGACGGCATCAATCTCTTGCATCGCCAGGGTGTAGCTGCCGACACCGTTGAGATGCGCGCCGGGCTTCAGGCGGCGGCCATCGAACACCGGCGTGCTGGCGGTCGTGGCTGCGCAGATGACATCGGCCTCGGCCACGGCGGCGTCGGCGCTGGGGGCGGGCACGAGGCGCGCCTGAACGTCCGGCTGCACTTCGGCGATGAAGCGGGCCACATGTGCGGTCGTCGGCGCGTAGACGTAAATGACGTCGAGCGCGCGCACGGTGTCGAGGGCGATGGCCTGGGTGCGGGCTTGCGCGCCGCAGCCGAGCAGCGCGCCCACGCGGGCCTCGGGCCGGGCCAGCAGGTCGGTGGCGGCGCCGGCCCCGGCCGCGGTGCGCCAGGCGGTGAGGAAGGTGCCGTCGCACAGGGCGGCCGGCTCGCCGGTGGCGGGGTCGAGCAGGATCACCAGGCCGTTGATCATGGCCTTACCCTGTGCCGGGTTGCGCGGAAAGACCGAGACGATCTTGGCCCCCAGGCCCAGGCTGGGCAGGTAGGCGGGCATGAATAGGCTCAGGCCGGCGGCGGGCGGCACGGGCAAGGGCACACGCAGCGGCACCACGGCCAGCCCGGTGGAAAGCTCGGCGAAGGCGGCTTTCATGGCGGCGATGGCGGCGGCCATGGGCAGGGCGGCGCGCAGGTCAGTGGCAGACAGGAGGAGTAGTTTCATGGCGGCGGTGGCAACGGATCGCTTCGCGTAACGGACCCACGCCCGACCCACGACGGGCAGCCTGATTCTGGGCAGGTGTGTAACGGATATTTTATGAAGCTAGAGACGACCAGCGGACACACAAGGGCTGGTTGGCAGGCGGCCAGATGGGTTTATTGTAGTGCAGAGTTGCGAGTATGATCAGTGGCAGGCAGGCGGCGCATGGCCGGCCTGAATAACATTTAGGTTGTGTTCCAGAAAGTGGGCAAATTGAACAAGCGCTGGAAGCCGGTCATTAGCGCGGCGATTGGGCTGTGGCTCGTCGCGGGTTGCAGCACTGCCGGCACGCCGACTGTGACGCCGACCGCTGTGCCCACGGCCACCCGCACCGCGCTGCCGCCCACCCTAACGCCAGTCCCCCCGCCCGCCACGCCCGATGCGCCGGCGGGGCCGACCTACTTGGGCCTCTCGCCCGCCAACGCCGCGCAGGTGACGCGGCTGAACAGTTTTTCGCTCGGCGCGATCGTGCCGGTGTTCTTCCAATGGCTGCCCGACAACCAAACGCTGCTGGTGACCGAACGCACCACCGTCGGCGTGAGCTACCATCGTTTCCAGGTGGCGAGCGGCGCGGCGCTGCCGGCGATTGAGAGCAACGATGCGGCCTCGAACGCCACGCTCGGCCCAGGCGGAAAAATCGTCGCCACCAGCGGCGGGGGGACCGAGGTGCAGGTGTGGGACGCCGCCACCGGACAGCGCTTGTATACCCTGGTGCACGCGGTGCAGTCTCCCGACCCCAGCGCGATGACGGTGGCGATCAGCCCCGACGGCCGGACGATAGCCACCGCCAATAGCAACGGCGGCGATGTGCGCCTGTGGGACGACGCCACCGGCGCGTTCTTGCGCGCCCTGGAGCCGGACGGCCAGACCAACGCGGTGCAGGGCATCGCCTTTAGTGCAGACGGCCAATGGCTCGTCACACGCGAAGGTTCCTCCGGCAGCGTCAGCGCGGCCCGCGTGTGGGCGGTTGAGTCGGGCGAACTGCTGCAAACGCTGACGGCGGGCGTTCCGGTGCTGGCCGTGCTGCTCAGCCCCGATGGGCGACTGCTGACGATGACCACCGAAAACACGGTGCTGCTGTGGTCGGTGGCGACCGGCCAACTGCTTCAGACCATCCCCGACCAGCCGTATGGCTTCCCGATCCTCAGCCCCGACGGCGGCGCGCTGGCCGTGATGAGCATGACCAACAACGCTGCCCCGAACGAATGCACCCCGCCGCTGAGGGTGGACGTTGGCGCCAACCAGCCGCTGCAATTTTTAGCCAACTGCTTTGGCGACTTCAGCGCAGATGGGCAACTCATCGCCACGACCAGCCCGGATGGAACGGTGAACATTTGGGAAGTAAAGACCGGCGCGTTGCAGCACACGCTGGACACCCTGAGCGCCTTTACCACCTCCAATGGGCGCGTCATCGCCACGGCCAATGGCGCGGCCATCAGCCTGTGGGACGCGCGCACGGGCCAATTGCTCCAGGCGCTGGCGGGCGACGGCGCGGTGGTGTATATGCTGTTTAGCCCCAATCAGCAATTCATCGCCTCACTGAGCGCCGACAACACCGTACAGGTGTGGGGGATCAGGCCATAAGCGCGCCGGTTACCATACGCGCCCGGACCAGGAGATTACCACTTGTCACCGCTCAACACGCTCGTGCTATACGCCAGGAACATGCAGGTCACGGCCGCGCCTAACAAACAGCGGGCCGGTCAGCATCGTGTGCTGGCCGGCCCGCTGTATTTAATGCACGCACTGCTCGTTGGGCTTAGGTGACGCCCAGGTAGGCTTTCTGGACGGACTCGTTGTCGCGCAGGTTGGCGGCGGTGTCGTGCAAGATCACTTCTCCGGTCTGGATCACGTAGCCGCGGTCGGCCACGGCCAGCGCCATGCGGGCGTTCTGCTCCACCAGCAGGATGGTCGTGCCCGTGGCGTGCAGTTGCTTGATCGTGTCGAAAATGGTGTCGACCAGCACCGGGGCCAGGCCCATCGAGGGCTCGTCCAGCAGCAGCACCTTGGGCTTGGCCATCATGGCGCGGCCCATCGCCAGCATCTGCTGCTCGCCGCCCGAGAGCGTGCCGGCCAGTTGGGCCTTGCGCTCCTTCAGGCGGGGGAAGAGCGTAAAGGCCTGGTCAATGCCGGCCGCCAGCTCGCCCCGGTCAGAGCGCGTGAACGCGCCCATCTCCAAATTCTCGACCACGGTCAGCCGGCCAAACACGCGCCGGCCCTCCGGCACCTGCACCACGCCGCGCGCCACCACCTGGTGCGCCTTGAGCGCGCCCAGGTCTTCGTTGTAGAGCTTAATCGAGCCCTGGCGCGGGCGCAGCAGCCCGCTGATGGTGTTGAGGGTGGTGCTCTTGCCCGCGCCGTTGCCGCCGATCAGCGTGACGATCTCGCCGGGGTCAACGTAAAACGAGATGCCCTTGAGCGCGTGGATGTGGCCGTAATAGGTGTGAACGTCTTTGAGCTCTAAGATCGCCATGCGGCCTCGCTTGGACCTGGGCGGCTAGGAGATGGCCGGCGCGCCGGCCGACTCATCTAACATGCCGTGTTGCTGGGCGGCGCTGCCGCGGCCCAGATAAGCTTCGATGACGCGCGGGTTGGTCTGAATTTCGCGCGGCGTGCCCTCGGCGATCTTCTCGCCATAGTCGAGCACCGAAATGCGCTCCGAGATGCCCATGACCACGCGCATGTGGTGCTCGATGAGCAGGATGGTGATGCCCAACTCGTCGCGCAGGCTGAGGATGAAGTTCTTCATATCCTCGGCCTCGCGCGGGTTCATGCCGGCGGTGGGCTCATCGAGCAGCAGCAGCTTGGGGCGGCTGGCGAGCGCGCGGCCCACCTCCAGCCGGCGCTGCAAGCCGTAGGACAGGTTCTTGGCCACGAAGTCGCCCTTGCCGGCCAGCCCCACAAATTGCAGCAGGCGGTTGGCCTCGGCCAGCGCGGCGGCCTCTTCGGCCACGACCCGTTTGGTGCGCAGGATCGCGCCCAACAGCCCGGCGTGCAGGTGCGGGTGCAAGCCCACCAGCACGTTCTCAATGGCCGTCATGTTGGCGAACAGGCGAATGTTCTGGTAGGTGCGGGCGATGCCCAGGCGGGTGATCTGGTCCGGCGGCTTGGCGGCGATCGATTCGCCGTCGAGCAGAATTTCGCCGGTCTCCGGCTGGTAGAAGCCGGTGATGCAGTTGAAGAAGGTGGTTTTGCCGGCGCCGTTGGGGCCGATGACGCTGTAGATGGTATGCGGCTCGATCGTCAGATCGAGGTCGCGCACGGCCATCAGACCGCCGAAGCGCTTGCCGACTTTGCGGGCGACGAGGAGAGGGGCCATGGGGTCGTGTCCGGGCCGCTTTAGGCGGCGGGCTCCTTGATCGGCAGCGCTGAGCTCAACCCGTCGCCTACATCGGGCGGCTCGGGCTCACCCTGCTTGGTTTCGTGCAACTCGCGCTGGCGGGCGGCCTCGGGCAGCAGGCCCTCGGGCCGGTAGAGCATCATCACCACCAGCACAATGCCGTAGACCAGCAAGCGGAACTCGGCGAACTCACGCAGCAGCTCGGGCAAGCCCACCAGCGCCAGCGCGCCGACGATCACGCCGGGGATGCTGCCCAGGCCGCCGATGATGATCAGGGCCAGGACGTTGATCGAAATGAGCAAGCCGAAGCTCTGCGGGTAGACCGCGCCGACCTTGGCGGCAAAGATCGCCCCACCCAGCCCGGCGAAGGCCGCGCCAGTGGCGAAGGCCAGCAGCTTGGTGCTCACCAGGTTGATGCCGATGGCCTGGGCCACGTCTTCGTCCTCGCGCATGGCCATCCAGGCGCGGCCCATGCGCGAGTCGCGCAGGCGCAGCGAAATAAAGCCGACCAACAGACAACCCGCTAGCAGCAGATAGTAAAGTTTGGCCGGTTGGTCGAAAACAAACGCCCCGATGGCGGGTTTGGCAATTTGCTGGATGCCCTGCGGGCCGCCGGTGAAGCCCTTGAGCGCGTCCGACAGCGCCAGCAAGCGGATGATCTCGCCAAACCCCAGGGTGATGATGGCCAGATAGTCGCCGCGCACCTTGAGCACCGGAATGCCCAGGAGGACGCCGGCCAGGACCGTCTCGCCGTCGGCGATGGGCATGGCCTCCCACCAACTGAGGTTGAAGAAGTGCAACTCGGGCGAGGTGAGGACGCCCATGACGTAGGCGCCGATGGCGAAGAAGCCCACATAGCCCAGGTCGAGCAGGCCGGCAAAACCGACCACGATGTTGAGGCCCAGGCCCATGAGGATGAAGATGCCGACCTGGTCGAGCACCTCCGACATATAGGTGCCGAGCACCAGCGGCAAGAGCGCCAGCACGACGAGCATGGCGCCGAGCCGAACGAGTTGTTGTGTTTGGGTGCGGGCCACGCGGCGGGCGGGCTTGGGCCGGGCGAAGACCCCGCGCGCCTGCAGCACGTTGAGCACAATCACGACCAGGATGACGGCTAGCGTGCCAGCGATGGACAGGCCCTTACCGGAGAACATCCAGCGGAACAGAATCGATAGGGAGTAACCCCAGCCTTCGGTGATCAGGCGCAGCAGGTCGGCCAGCAACCCAATCATCAGCACCGCGCCCAGAGCCGAGAGGATGGTCCCGCGAAGGAAGGGCGACAGCAGCAGCAGCGCGGCCGTAATGACGCCCAGCCCCACCCCCAGCCCGATCCAAATCACCACGCCGACCCACGGGCTTTGGCTGAAGGTGAGGATGGCCGCCAAGACGGGCGAGGCGTTGAGCAGCACCGTGCGAATATCGGGCAGGGCGGCGATGATGAGGATGAGCGCCGCCAGGCACAGGCCGACGGCCCCGCCCGCCAGGCCGCCGGCCAGGAGCGTGGCCTGCGAGCCTTCGGCCTGCACGCGCCGGGCAGCAGCAAAGGCGCTTAGGCCGATAGCCAGTGACAGAAAGACCTGGCCTAGGGTCAGCACGCCGCCGATCAGGGTGCGCGCTTGAAAGGTCTGAACCATACCCACGAGGCTGAACAGCACGGCGGCGGCGCCGCCGTACAGCCCCAAGCGCACGGCCGTTTGCCAAACTGGTTCGGAATGAGCCTTCATACCATCGCCCTCCTGCGGGGGCTGGGTGTGCGGATCGATGAAACGGCGCTAAGCCTTCTTGGCCGACAGGCGCTCGCC
>JBBRZY010000081.1:0-11130 GCA_038252885.1 Anaerolineales bacterium
CCTTCGGGCCGCTGCCGTTTTGGGCCAGCCAGGAATTTTTACCAGGGGGTCGGTGGGCTTGTCCACCGACCCCCTGGTAAAAATATGCTTCGGTCAGATACGAAATCTCACAGCCCCAATTGCGGTGAGAACCTAGCTCGACGTTGCCGCCACCGAGCCTTGTACAAAATTGGCCCCCCGACTGAATGCACCCCCGGCGGCCTGGTTGCACTGACTGCCTATTAATGCTACCATACCTATAGTGAATAGTTGCAAGAGCAACAAATAGCGCCCAGCGCCCCGCGGCCTGGGCGCCGCGTGTGTGCGCTTCGAAAGGATGATGACTCATGACAGCGATTGACCCCGTGTGCGGCATGACGGTCGAAACCGAAACCGCCAAATGGAAAAGCGAATACGCCGGTCAGACGTACTACTTTTGTTCACCGGGCTGCCAACGCAGCTTTGAGAAAGACCCGCTGAAGTACACCGCCGGCAGCGCTCCGACCGGCCCCGACCAGCCTGGGTCTAACGCCCACTCCCACTAGCGAGGCCTACCCATGCGCACCCAACTGTTTCCGAAGTTACTCAAACAAGCGTGGGCCCGGCGTCCGCGCGGCCTTGGCTTGTACTACCTGGCCCTGGCCGGCTGGCTGGCGACCACCGCCATGCACATTCCCGAAGGCTACCTCAGCCCGCTCACCTCGCTGATCATGTACCTGCTGGTGCTGCCGTTTTGGTATAAGGGCGTGCAAAAGCTGCGCCAGACCATGAACGCCCGCAGCGTGCCGCTCATCGCGCTGATGGCGGCCTTCTCCTTCGTCATCATGATGTTCAACCTGCCGCTGCCCGGCGGCACCACCGGCCACGCGGTCGGCGGGGCGCTGGCCGCCATCCTGCTCGGGCCGCAGATCGCCTCCATCGCGATCTCGGTCGCGCTCATCATCCAGGCCGTTTTCTTTGGCGACGGCGGCATCCTGGCCATCGGCGCCAACTGCTTCAACATTGCCGTCGTGCTGCCCTACGTGGCCTACGCCGTCTATCAGGCCCTCGGCG
The DNA here is from genome assembly GCA_038252885.1 of Anaerolineales bacterium. Classification (GTDB taxonomy): domain Bacteria; phylum Chloroflexota; class Anaerolineae; order Anaerolineales; family UBA6663; genus JADZEK01. The sequence goes on from JBBRZY010000081.1 coordinate 1,033, forward strand.
GCAAGGCGGCGCTGACTTCCATGCGCCGGCCAGTCGCGGCGGCCATCGCCGGCTGGGTCGGGCTGACCATGGCGGCCTTCGTGGCCAGTGTCGAGTTTGGCATTCAGCCCCTGCTGTTCAAGGCGGCCGACGGCACCCCGCTATACGCCCCCTATCCGCTCTCGGTCGCGATCCCGGCCATGGTCCTACCGCACATCTTGGTGGCCTCAGTGGTCGAAGGCCTGGCCACGGCGCTGGTGGTGGCCTACCTGGTGCGCACCAATTCACCTGTGCTGCAAGCGGCCGAAAAGCCGGCGCTGATGGCCGAGGCGGGCAGCTTTGCCAAGCTGCGCTGGCTGTGGGTTGGCCTGGCAGTGATGGTGGTGGCGACGCCGCTGGGGCTGTTGGCGCCCGGCACGGCCTGGGGCGAGTGGGGCACCCATGAACTCGCCGGCCTGGGTCTGAACTTTGTGCCGGCCGGCCTCCAGCAGCTTGAGACCTTATGGGGTGCGCCGCTGGCGGGCTACGAGGTGCCGGCCCTGGGCAACGCCAACGTCGGCTACCTCCTTTCGGCCGTGGTGGGCATCGCGCTGGTGGCGCTGGTCGCCTGGCTGCTCACGCGCCTGCTGACCGCCGGCCAGCCCACCAAAAGCTAATGCCGGTGCCACAATCTGAGACCGGGGCTGCGCCCCCGCGCCCCACCCAGTCGCGCGGCCGCAGCGGCACGGCCTTCATCGAGCACACGCTGCACAACATCGCCGGCACGCTCGAGCAATCACTGTTCGCCGAGGAGACCGCCCGGCGGCCGGGCTTGCTCCAGTCGCTTGATCCGCGCGTCAAGGTCATCACCCTGCTGGCGCTGCTCATCTCCGTCAGCCTGTCGCGCAGCCTGCCGGTGCTGGCCTTGCTATATGCCGTGGCCCTGCTGCTGGCCGTCGCGTCAAAACTCCCGCTGGGCTTCTTCGTCAAGCGCGTCTGGCTGTTCCTGCCGTTCTTCACCGGCATCATCGCGCTGCCGGCCTTCTTTATGACACCGGGGCCGCCGCTGGTCTACCTGCCCCTGGGCCTGGTCATCACCCGCACCGGCGCGCTCACCGCCATGTTCCTGCTCATGCGCGTCAGCACCTCGGTGTCGTTCTCGATCCTGCTGGTGCTCACCACGCCCTGGGCCACGCTGCTCAAGGCCATGAGCGTCTTGCGCATCCCCGACGTCATCATCGTGATCTTCGGCATGACTTACCGCTACATCTTCCTGCTGCTGAACACGCTCAACGACATGTTCCTTTCGCGCAAGAGTCGGGTCGTGGGGCGGTTGGGGGGCGCCGAGCAGCGCCGCCTGGTCGGGGCGACGGCCGGCACGGTGCTGGGTAAATCGCTGCACCTCAGCACCGAAGTCTACCTGGCGATGCAGGCGCGTGGCTATCGCGGCCACCCGCGCACCATGGACACCTTCAAGATGCAGCCCCGCGACTGGGTTTACGGGGGCCTTATAATGCTGGTCGCGCTTGTGATGACTTGGCTGGGTCGTTAGGCTCAGTGATTCGGATTGGGGATTGGCCTGTGCCTGAAACTCTGTTTGAACTTGACGATGTGTCCTTCGCCTACGAAGGCCAACAACTAGCCCTCCAGCAAGTGAGCCTGATGATTCAGGCCGGCGAACGCATCGCCGTCATCGGCTCGAACGGCTCGGGCAAGAGCACGTTGCTGAAGCTGCTCGATGGCCTGTACTTTGCCACGCAGGGGGAGGTGCGCGCCTTCGGCCAGCCGCTGACCGAGGCGGCTCTGCAAGACGAGACCGTGAACTTCGCCTTTCGCCGCCGCGTGGGGTTGGTGTTTCAGGATACCGATGTGCAGCTCTTTTGCCCCTCGGTCTGGGACGAAGTGGCCTTTGCGCCGCTACAGTTAGACCTGCCGCCGGCCGAAGTGACCGCCCGTGTCGACGCCGCCATCGCGGCGCTGCGCATCGAAAAATTGCGTGACCGCGCGCCGCACCGGCTCTCGGGCGGCGAGAAGCGCCGCGTGGCCTTGGCCTCGGTGCTCAGCCTGGGCCCCAGCGTGTGGCTGCTCGATGAGCCGACCACCGGCCTCGACCCGCGCAGCCAGTCGTGGCTGGTAGACTTCATCGTGGAGCAGGGGCAGGCCGGCCACACCGTCGTGACCGCCACCCACGATCTGACCATCATCGACTCCATCGCCGACCGGGTGCTGGTATTCAACGAAGAGCACCGGCTGGTGGGCGAGGGCCCGCCGGCCGAGATCTTGGCCAACCATCAGTTGCTGCTGGCCTGCAATCTGATCCATGCCCACCGCCATCACCACCCCGACGCCCCCGGCGAGCACACCCACGAGCACTTTCACCTGCCGCAGCATGAGCACCGCCACGGCGAGCCTGAACATGCCAACGGTGAACACACGCACTCGCCCGCCGAGCCGCCGGCCGCGGCCTAGCCTCCGCCTCGTTCAGGCGGGCCGAGCGCGTGTAGAGCATCGGCCCACCATCGGTGCCTAGCTGCCTTACCGACAGCCGTCGCAGAGTGACCAGTGTGCTCTACGCCGGAGGTGGTCCGTCGGCCCTGCAGGGGCGAACGCGGTCTATCAGCCGGCCAGAATTGCCTCAATCGCTTGCAGTTCAGCCGGCTCAAAGCCCAACTGGTCCAGCGCGCCGACCGCCTGCTCGATCTGCTCGACCTTGCTCGCCCCGATCAGCGCCGAAGTGATTTCCGGCTGGCGCAGCACCCACGCCAGCGCCATCTGCACCAGGCGCTGGCCGCGCGCCTGGGCTAGGTCGTTCAAGCGGCGCACCCGGTCCAGCTTGTCATCGGTCAGCGCCTCCGGCCGCAAGAAGGTGCCGGCCTTCGAGGCGCGCGAGCCCTCCGGCACGCCGTGCAGGTAACGGTCGGTGAGCATCCCCTGCGCCAACGGCGAAAACGCGATGCCGCCGATGCCCTCTTCACGCAGGACGTCCAGCAGGCCGTCTTCCACCCAGCGGTCAAACATATGGTACTTGGGCTGATGGATCAGGCAGGGCGTGCCCAGCCCCCGCAGCAGCGCGGCGGCGCGGCGCGTGTCCTCGGGCTGGTAGTTCGACAGGCCGACATACAGCGCCTTGCCGCTGCGCACCAGGTGGTCTAGCGCGCTCATGGTCTCTTCCAGCGGCGTGTTCGGGTCGGGTCGGTGGTGGTAGAAGATGTCCACGTACTCCAGGCCCATACGCTTCAAGCTCTGGTCCAGGCTGGCTACCAGATATTTGCGCGAGCCCCACTCGCCGTACGGGCCGGGCCACATGCGATAGCCGGCCTTGTTCGAGATGATGAGCTCATCGCGGTAGGGGACAAAGTTCTGGCGGAAAATTTCGCCAAAGGTGGTCTCGGCCGAGCCGGGCGGCGGGCCGTAGTTGTTGGCCAGGTCGAAGTGGGTGATGCCCAAATCGAAGGCGCGCACCAGCAGCGCGCGGGCATTCTCCTGACTGTCGACGCCGCCAAAGTTGTGCCACAGCCCGAGCGAGATCATGGGCAGTTGCAGCCCACTGCGCCCGCAGCGGCGGTAGAGTGGTTTGTCGTAGCGGCTCTCGGAAGCTTGATACACCATGTGACCACTCTCCTTGATTGCGCTCAAACGTTGTTGAGTTTCTGGTTGCTGCCGTCTAGTCGGCGGTGGGCGCGCCCCGCCAGCGGCGCAGCATCGCCGCCGGCAGTTGGCCCAGGTGTTCCAGGCACCACCAGCTTTGCACGTAGGCCGCAAAACCCAGCGGCGCAAACAGTCGCTGGCTGTCGCGCGGTAGTTGGCGATAGCGCCGCCAGGCGACTGCCAGCCGCGCCAGCCCGCCCTCGGCCGCCGGTGGCGCGTCCGGCGTGGGGGCGCTGGGCGGCAGCGCGGCCAGCGCCGGTGGCAGCGCCGCGATCCCCGCGATTGCTTGCACCTGCCGCAAGTTCGCCTGCGCCACGGGTCGCGCGCCCGCCAGCGCGGCGCTGTCATTCAGCTCAGCGCTCCAGCCGCGCAGCAGCGTGGCGGCGTCTGCCAGCCACAGCCACGCCAAGGGGGCAGGGCGCAGCGGGCCTTCGGTGCAAGCGTGCAGCAGCAAATTGGCGGCGTCGGGGGCCAGCGCCGCTGCGCCCGTGAGTTCGGCAGGTACGGCCGTGTCCCAGGCCAGGGCGTCGGCGGCCGGGTCGGGGTCGCTGGCGAACAAGCGCCAGTGCAGCCGCAGCGTTTGCCGCTGGGCGTGGTGCAGCAGGCCATACGGCCGAATCGCCATCTGCCGCGCCAGGTCGCGCGCCGGGTAGGCCGGTCGCCAGCCGGCCACCGCCAAAGCCGTGTGTGCCGCGCCAGCGTCGGCCGGCCGCACCAGCAGGTCGAGTTGTTCAATCGGGCGCAGCCCTGGCTGTGGGTAGATGCGCGCGGCCAGCGCGGCATCGCCGATTACCAGGCCGGCCAGTCCCGTTTCGGTCAGCGCGTTCGCGGCGGCGGCCAGGTCTGCCAGCCGCAGTTGGTTCTTGTACCACGATTGGCGCTGCACCCCGCGCAGCCGGCCCAGCGGCCCCTCGCTGACGCCGAGCGCCTGCAAGTTGTGGCTGACCAACGGCAGCAGGGCGAACGACAACCCGCTTACATCGTCCAGGTCTTCGGTCGCCAGCCAGGCGCGCCAGGCGTCGGCCGCGCCCGCGCCGGCTTGCAGCGCCGCCCGCAGCAGCAGCGTCTGCGGATCGGTTGGAGCGTTCGTAGTGGCTTCAGACATGTGTCGCTGTCAATTCAGGCCCGGTCGAGCTTGGCGCGGCGGCGGCGGTCGAGCGCGGCCTTGATCACGCGCGGGTATTCGAGCCGGTCCGCGCTGTCGTTCAGCGACTGGTTCTGGCCGTGCACCCGCCGCCACGCCACCAGGTCGGGCAGCATCGGCATGTGCAGGCCGGCTTCCAGCGCGCGCGCATACCAGTCCAGAAATTCGGTGATGCGCAAGTCGGTCGCGAAGCCGCCTACGCGCGCCAGCGCCGCGGGCGTAATCAGCATCGCGCTGGCGATGCGGCCCGGCACGGGGTACTCCGGCGCCCAAATGCGGGCCGCCGCCTCGGGTTCCAAATCGGGGCTGAGCAGTTGCCGCACATGCCCAAACACCGCGTCGGGCGTCGGGCTGGCGCGGAAGGCGGCGGCCTGCACCGCCAACTTGGTCGGCGTCCAGTAATCGTCCGCGTCTAAAAAGGCCACCAGGTCGCCGTGCACATGCGCCAGGCTGTCGTTGCGGGCCGACGCCACGCCGCCGTGCGCATGCGCCCGCCACTCAAACGCCGCGCCATACTCGCGCACCACCGCCTCAGTCGCGTCACTGGAGCCGTCGTCCATCACGATCCGCTCGAACGGCGTCAACGTCTGCGCCAACACGCTTTCGAGCGCCTCGCCGATGTAGCGCGCGCTGTTGTAGCTGTTGATGATGACGCTGATGCGCGGGGCGGCGGCGGTCACGGGCCGGCCTCGGTCTGCGTTTGGGCCTTGCGCCGCACCGACGCCGCCATGATGCGCAGCAGTTCCCGCGCGCGTTCGGCCCCTCGGTAGGTCAAATTGTCGCCGTGCACCCGCTTGTGGACTACCACCTGCGGTGTCACCTCCACCCCCACACCGGCATCGCGCGCGCGCGTCAGCCAGTCCAGGTCGTTGGTCAACCGAATGGTCTCATCAAACGTCCCGATCTGGTCGAATACCGTGCGCCGGATCAGCAGGCCGCTGGGCAGGTAGGCCGGCTGCGGCTCGGTTAGGAAGTGCGCCGGCACCCAGTCGGGCCGGCTGATGCCCGGCTCTAGGAAGAAGGCCATTTGCCCCGTCGTGAAACCGGCCGCCGGACCTTGCCGCAGCGTGTCCACTTGTTCGCTCAGCTTGCCCACGGGCCACACGTCGTCGGCTTCTAAGAAGGCCACGAACTCGCCGCGTGTGGCGGCCAGGCCGGCGTTCTTGGCGACCGCATTGCCCTGGTTAGGCTGGGTCAGGCAGCGCGCGGCCGGGTAGCCCTGCGCGATCGGCCCGCTGCCGTCCGTCGAGCCGTCGTCCACCACCACCAGCTCCAGTGGCGCGTAGGTCTGGGCCATAATGCTGTCCAGCGCCGCGCGCAGGAAGCGCGCCCCGTTGTAGACCGGCACGATCACGCTTACCAGCCCGGCGGCAGCCTCAGCCATTCGGTTCACGCCCCGCGGCCCGCGCCGCGCGCTTGCGCTTGATCGAGCCGTGCATCAGCCGCAAGGCCTCAGCCATCAACCCCGCGGTGTTATGCGTCTGGTTGGTGGCGTGTATGCGCCGGTCATACAGCACCTCGGGCATCAGCCGCGTCGGCAGGCCGGCGTCGCGCGCGCGCATGATCCAGTCGCTGTCGTTCGTGAGCCAGAAGCTTGGGTCAAATGGGCCGACGTGGTCGAAGGCGCTGCGGCGCGCCACTAACGCGCTCGGCACCAGCGCTGGCTGCGGCTGGTCGTAGTAGCGCGGGTCAACCCAGCTTGGCCACTCCGTGCCCGCCTCGCGGACGAGGCGGCAATGACAAGTGACGTACCCCAGCGCAGGGTCACTTTGAAATTGTTCCACCTGCCGCCGCACCTTATCCGGCCGCCAGATGTCGTCGTAATCCAGGAAGGCCACAAACTCTCCCCGCGCCGCCGCCAACCCGGTGTTCTTGGCCACCCCATGCCCCTGGTTGGCCTGCAGCAGCCAACGCGCCACCGGGTAGCGCTGCCCGATGGCCGGCGTGCCATCGGTCGAGCCATCGTCCACCACCAGCAGTTCCAGCGGCTGATAATCTTGCGCTAGCACGCTCTCAATCGCGGCGGCCAGGTAGCGCTCGCCATTGAAGACCGGGATGATGACGCTGACCAGCGCGTTGGCGTTCATGCTGGGCGGCCGGCCTCTGCGGCGGGTTGCCAGTTGGGCAGCGCAGCCGCCAGCAGCGTGCGCAGTTGGCGGCGCGCGTTGTCAAACGAGAAGTGCCGCGCCACCGTGTCTTGGCCGTTGCGCGCCAGCCGCTGCCACAAGTCTGGCTGGGTGTACACCTCCACAATCGCCCGCGCAAAGTCCTCGGCGGTGTCGGCCAGTCGCACAGTGTCGCCGTCGACCAGGTAGCTGCCCTCGGCCGCCAGGTGCGTGCCGACCACGGGCACGCCGTAGCCCAGGCTGAGCAGCACCTTGCCTTTCACGCCCGCCCCAAACCGCAGCGGCGCAATCGACAGCCGGCAAGTGTTATAAACTGCGCCCAGGTCGGGCACATGGCCCGCGATCACCACATCTGGCGCGGCCAGCGCCTGCACCCAGGCCGGCGGGTTAGCGCCGATGGCGCTGAAGCGCACCCCCGGCAGGGCGCTGCGCAGCGCCGGAAATACGTCTTCTAAGAACCAGCGCAGGCCGTCCATGTTGGGTCGGTGCTGGTAGGCGCCAATGAAGACCAAGCCGCTGCGCGCCTCGAACGGCGCGCCGCCTTCATGCAGGTGGTGCACGTTGGTCAGCACTTGCAGCTTGGCCCTCGGCACGGCCCGCGCCAGCACCTCCGCCTCGGCCTGGCTGACCACCAGCGTCCAGTCGGCTTGGCCCACCGCCGCCAGTTCCATCCGCTTGATGTCCAGGGCGTACTTCAGGGCCTTCTCGCTGTGGTACAACCGCGCGAAGCGATACTCGCGCACATACGCCAGGTCTACCGTGTCGAACCACAGGCTGGCCTGCGGCGCCAGCCGGCGCACATCGCCGATGTGGGCGTAGCCGTGATACACGCCGCCGCTGAGCATCACCACCTGGTAGCGCTGGCCCTCGGCCTCCAGGTGCTCGCGCAGCGTCTGAATGCGCGGCGCGCTGATCACCTCAATGTGCGCCGCGCGCAGTTGCGCCACATACGGCCGCAGCAGCACCGCCGTCTCCGCTTCGTCCGCCGGGATCGCGGGCACAAAGGTCACGCGGCCGCCCAGCCCCACCAGCAGCGTCAGCAGGTTGAACAGCCGCAGCGATCCCCCGTCGCGGTCGGGCGTGGGGATGTGCCCGTCCACCACCAGGATGTGCGGCCCCTCCGGCGCGGCCATCAACCGGCGGCCTCCGCGATCAGCCGGGTCACCACCGCCGGAATGTTCTCCAGGTCGCTGCCCAGGTCCAGCGCGTAGGCCGGCACGCGCAGTGCCAGGCGGCGCATCCGTTCGTGGTCGGCCTGGCCCGCGCACGGCAGTTGGCGCAGCGTGCTGGCCGCCAGCGCCGCCAGCGCCGGCACGGTCGCGACCGGCCGGTAGCGCGAGTGCGCCGCCCCGGTCACGCGCGGCAGCACAATCGCGCTTAGCGGCAGGTCGGCCGCCAGCCGGCCGGCGTAGCGCGCATTCAGATACAGCAGCGCCTTCTCCGATCCTAGTTGGGCCTGGTTGTGAATCTGCGGCACATACGCCGGCAGCCGGCCGATGTGGTCGGCGTTCAGCTTGCCTGAACAATACACACTGTGGGCGCGCGGCGCGGGCTGGTCGTCAAAGATCACATAGTCATCCCCGGCGTAGTCCAGCCCGGCCTCCAAGCACGCCAGCGCCGTGGTCGACTTGCCCGAGCCGCCTTTGCCCACCAGCAGCACACCCCCGCTGGCATTGCCCACCGCGCCGGCATGGGCCATTTGCTGGCCCCGCGCACCGACCCACCAATGCAGCAGCGTGCGCACTGGCAGCGTCAATTCGTAACGCGGCAAGCGGGCGGCGTCGGCCGTCCACATCAGCCCCAGGCCCTGGCGCAGGTCGAGCAAGTTCAGCAGCCCGGCGTCTACCTGATAGCCGGCGCGGTAGCGCTCATTGCAGGCCGCCGGAATTTCGCCCCGCAGCGTGTAATCTTCCGCCGACCAGGGCGGCGATGGCATCTGCGCCCCAGTCGCGGCGTCGTCCCACACCCAGATGGTCAGGTCGACCTTTTCGGCGGGCGGCGCGGCGCGGTGCGCCAACGCCGCTGTGAAGTGCGGCCGCCAGGCCTGCCCAGCAAACACCAGCCGGAGGCGGTGGCCGCCGATGACATAGTCCTCAGAATGTGCGCCAGCGTTCGCCAGCGCCGTTTGAAAGGCCTGCTGCGCTAGCTCAAAATACGTGCTTGGGTCGTGCGCGGGGAATGCGCTGGCAGTCTGGCCCGGCCGGGGCAGGTGGGTAGGGGCGGTCATGCGGTTGGGCGCGCCGTGCGCTGCTGCCGGGCTGAGGGCGGATTCGGTCGAGGGCGGGTCACCGTCTCAGGCCGCGCCGGGGTCGGGCTTGCGCGCCGGCCAACCCGCTTCGTCCACGTCGTGGATCGGGTCGAGCATGATCAGGTCTTGCATGTCATCGTACTTTTGCAGCATTGGCGCAGCAAACGGCGAGCGGCCGTTGGCGGGTGGCAGGCTGCCCAGCGGCGCATCGCCGTTGCTGGGCCGGGCCGTCATTAGCCGTTCCTCCGCCAGTTCGTCCACGAACCGCTGCACTGCTTGGGCCATGTCTTCGGTCTGACCGTCGAAGCGCTCCTGCACCTGCTCGATCACCTCGCCCACGGTCAGGCCGGCGTCCAGCCCCTGCCACACCACCGCGCCGGTGTTGTCCAGGCTGTAATAGGCGCCGGAAAGCATGTTGATAATGACGACCTCGTCATCAATCGTGTCGCTGATGACGTTCGGCCGGCGAGGCATATAGCGGTCGTGCAAACCCATTATGCGGATACCTTTCTGGACGGTAGGTCTCATTAATTCTACCGGGCCAGAGTATATCGCACGCACTTTGGGTGTCAACCCCCAGGGCCGAAATGTCAACCCAAAGTAGAGCTGTCCCCTGGGGGTCAGCCGCCGCCCGCCGGCGGCCGCCTGCTGTCGCGTTGCCAAGCCACCTACTCCACCTCGTCCCCACGAATGCGCCGCTCCGCCGCTTCATTGAAGAAGCGCTGCAATGTCGCCCTGAACGTTGCCTGCGCGGCGGCCCTTAGCCCCTCCCGCGACGCGCATTCTGAGCGCCGTTCTTCAGTTGCTATTCTCCGCATAGCCGCCGGCCCAGCGGCGTCGCTCATAGTCGTCAAAAGTTTGACATATTGACGCTGGCCTGATATGCTTCGATGCATGCGAACCACGATCCGAATTGACGAAACCTTGCTCCAAGACGCCAAACATCTTGCCGTGCGTACCGGTCGAAGCCTTAC
>JBBRZY010000082.1:0-11084 GCA_038252885.1 Anaerolineales bacterium
CGCCACCGGCCGCCTGAACTCCACCACCGTATTGGTTGGGCTGTATGGCCAACTCGACGCGGTCGGGCTAGATGGCGTGGTCGAGAGCGGCCTGGGTCTCGTGGCCGGCGCGCTAACAGCCCTGTCGGTGCCGGCCGCCTCCCTGCGCGGCGGCCTGGATGTGGCCGGCGGCCTGCTTACCACCTTTGAGGCCGCGCTGCCCGACTTCAAAGACGCTATGGCCTGGCTGGGCGAGCAGGTCGTCAAGCTCAAGGTCGGGCTGTGGTCAGTGGAAAACTTCGCCCAACAGGCCGTTGGCACCGCCGCCGGCGGCGTGGTGGCCGTGTTCGGCGGCTTTGCCGGCTTTGTGCTCGATCACCTGCCGTTCAACATCGGCGAGCAAGTGCGCAACACGCTCGGCGCGGTGCAGACCGTGCTGACCGGCACGACCGGCATGACCGACCAGGCGGCCGACAAGGTGCTGCTGAAGATCTCTAAGCACGTGGACGATGGCCCGCTGAATTGGGGCAAGACGCTGGTCAGCCCGCTGCGCGAGCAGGCCCTGGCCCCAGCCAGCGCGGTGCTGACCGCCGTCGCCAGCACCGACAGCACCTTCAGCGCTGGGCTAAAAGACCCAGCCACCACGGCCCTCAACCAGCGCCGCGCCGTGCGCGAGCAGATCGCCGCCTTCCGCGCCGCGCATAACGTCTAGTCCATAAATGCAATCCGGGCGACGGCCAGTGGGGCGTCGCCCGGTTTTTGTTTAACCCGCGCGCGACGTCAGAGGTCGGCGGTCAGAGAAAACCCAGCCGCTCCGACTTCCGACTTCTGACCTCCAGCTCTAGCGCAGCACAAGCGGAATATACACGCCCGCCACCTCGAACGCGCCGATGTCGCAGCCCGCGCCTCGCCGCCGGGGTGTTTGACTGACCGGCGCGCCTATCCCTGCCGCCTGCGGGTTTACACGCCCATTCGGGCCGCTGCCGTTTTTGGGCCAGCCAGAAATTTTTACCAGGGGGAAGGTGGGCTTGCCCACCTTCCCCCTGGTAAAAATTTCCTTCGGTCAGATCCGACCTTTCATAACCTCCTCTTGCGGTGAGAACCTATCTCGACGTTGCCGCCACCGAGCCTCTTGCAAAATTGGCCCCCAGACTGAAATGCTCCCGCGGAGACCAGCGCCTTTCCGCCCAGCCGCGCACCCGCGTATAATATCCGGGTACGGGCACTTATTTATCAGGCTACTTGCGGAGAGCAAACGACTATGACCGCGATGTTCAACTGGGGCCTCCTCAGCACCGCCAAAATCAATCAGGTCATCATCAAAGGCGCGACGCACTCCACGCGCGGCCAAATCCTGGGCATCGCCTCGCGCGACCTCGACCGCGCCAAGGCCTATGCCCTCGAGCACAGCCTCGAGCGCGCCTACGGCAGCTACGAAGCCATGCTGGCCGATCCGGAGATCCACATCATCTACAACGGCCTGCCGAACGGCCTGCACGCCGAGTGGACCATCAAGGCGCTGGAGGCCGGCAAGCACGTGCTGTGCGAAAAGCCCTTCGCCGTCACGCTGGCCGAGGTGGACGCCATGCACGCCGCCGCTCAGCGCGCCGGGCGCGTGGTGGCCGAAGCCTTCATGTACCGCCATCATCCCCAAACCCTCAAGCTCAAAGAGTTGATCACCAGCGGCGCCATCGGCCAGGTGCGGCTGTTCCGCAGCGCCTTCAGTTTCAACCTGTCGGGCGCGCCCAACAACGTGCGCTGGAACAAAGCGCTGGTCGGCGGCTCGATTTGGGACGTGGGCTGCTACCCGATCAGCCTGGCGCGCTACTTGTTCGGCGCGCCCACGCGGCTAGACGGCTGGCAGGTCACCGGCCCGTCGGGCGTGGACGAGACGTTCGTGGGCACGCTGGAATTTGCCGGCGGCCAGATCGCCCAGTTCGACAGCTCGTTCAACTTTCCGCACCGCGTGTACGCCGAGATCGTGGGCACCGCCGGCAGCCTGTATATTGATCTGCCCTACCAGCCCAGCCAGCCCGCGCACAAGTTCGTCATCCGCCGTGACGGCCAACCCGATGAGGTCATCGCGCAGGACAACCCAGATATGTACTGGCTGGAGATGGAAGACATCCACGACGCCATCCTGGGCGGCGCGCCGCTGATCACGCCGGCCGAGACGCGCGGCCACATCGAGACCATCTTGCAACTGCTCGACGCGGCCAAGGCCAAGCTGTAGGCGGCTGACGAGCCGCCGTCAGGCGGCCGAGCGTTAGGTCTGTCGCAGCGGTTGCCAGGGCCAGCGAAAAAAGCGAACGGGTGGGACAGGTAAGCCTGTCCCACCCGTTCGCTTTTTTCGGGTGAGGGTCAGATACGAGGTCTTGCAATTCGACCGGGCGATGAGCCCGCCCGCCGACGGTGGCGCTCCGGCCCGCGCCAGCCGCGTCACGCAGGGTTGCGCCGCGCGCGCTGACTTCTAACTTCGGACCACTACTCTTCCACGCCTAGCGGCAGCGTAAAGCTAAACACTGCGCCCCAGCCCGGTTCGGTGGCGGCCCAAATCTTGCCGCCATGAGCTTCAATGGCCAGGCGACAATAGGCCAGCCCCAGCCCACTGCCGCGCTCGCGGTGGCGGCCGGTGACAAATTTTTGGAACAGGTTGGCGCGAATCTCCGGCGGCAGGCCAGGGCCGGTGTCGGCCACTGTTATCACCACCTTGTCGCCCTCGGGGTCGAGGCTGCCGGTCACGCGCACCAGCCCGCCCTCGGGCGTGAACTTGAGCGCGTTGCCCACCAGGTTTTGCAGTACGCGCCGGATCAGCCCGGCATCGGCGCTGGGGGCCGGCAGGTGCTCGGGCACCAGGTTCTCCAGCCGGAGCTGTTTCTCCATCGCCTGCGGCATCTGGGTCAGGAACACCTCGGTTGTGGCGTCGCGCAGCGGCACCGGCTCGCGCACGAGCGGCATCTGCCCGCTCTCTAACCGGTTGACATCTAAGATCGCGTTCACCAGCCCCAACATGCGCTGGGTGCTGTTGAGGGCGATGTGCAGCACCTCGCGCTGCTGGGCCTCGTTGCCGGGCAAGCCGCCGCTCTGATTGCTGGAGCCCCGGACGCCCGCGCCTACCTGGTTGAGCAGCTCCAGCGCCATGCGGATGTTGGTCAGCGGGTTGCGCAGGTCGTGCACCATGGTGTAAGTCAGGTTGTCGCGCAGCTTCTGCACGTCGCGCTCTTCGGTCACATCGCGCAGCACCACCAGCCGGCCGAGGGGCAGCTCGCCGCTGAGCACCGGCAGGTCGAGCCAGGCAATCGTGCGTGGCGGCACCTCGCCCTCGGCCTCAAAGGCCGGCTCGTCGCCGCGCACGATGCGGCGCGCCTGGGCCAGACCGGCCCGCGCCAGTTGGGGCGCGCGGCGCTTCAGGTGCCGCAGCACATCGGTCAGCGTGCGGCCCAGCCAGTCATCTGGCCCGCCCGGCAGCCCCAGCAGCGTGACCACCGGCGCGTTCACCACCAGCAGCCGGCGATCCATGCTCACCAAGAAGATGCCGTCGCGGCTGGCCTTGATCAGCGCCTGCAGCCGGCCGCTCTCGCCGGCAATGACCTGGTACAGCAGCGCGTTGTCGAGCACCAGCGCCACTGCATCGGCCAGCGACTCGGCCAATTGCAGGTCTTCGGCGTTGAAGGCTTCGGGCCGGTCGCTCTCCAGGTTCAACACGCCCAGCACGCGCCCGCCGCGCCGCATGGGCACGGCCACCTCGCTGCGCGCCGCGCCGCCTGGCAGAATGTCGGCCGGGTCGCTGGGCACATAGGCGCTGGTCTGCGTGCGGCCGGTGCTGAAGGCCTGCCCGATCACGCCGACCTCCAGCGGCTGGCGCGTGCCCACACTGCGCGCCGCAGAGCCGCTGCCGGCCGACTGCACCCAGCTTTGGCCGTCGCGGTCGGGCAGGGCAATGCCCACCCCCACGCCCGGCCAGCCCACCAGCCGCACAATGGCCTCGACCGCCGCGTTGGCCACGGCCGCCGGGTTAAGCTGCTCGCCGACCGAGCGCATCACGCCGTACAGCGCGGTCTGCCGCCCGGCCATCAGCCGCTGTTCTTCGTAAATTTGGGCATTGCGCAGGGCCAGCGCCAGTTGGTCGGCGGCGGCCTGCATCAGGTGCAGGTGCTCTTCGGTAAAGCGGTAGGTCTGCGCGTGCGAGAGCGTCAGCACGCCGACCAGCGCTGTGCCGCTCAGGATCGGCACCCCCAGCGCCGACCCCACCGGCGCGGCCTCGCCGCTGGAGGCCAGCCAGCGCTCGTCGCGCGTGGTGTCGGCGATGAGCACCGCCTCGCGGTGGCGCACCACCCAACCCGACAGCCCGCGGTTCATCACCCGCCGCACGATGGTCTGTTCTTGGTCGGGCGTCATGCCGCGCGTGGTCAGCAGGCTGTGCGTCACCACGCCGACCGAGTTGAGCAGGAACAGGCTGCCGCGCTCGGCTCCGGTCAAAGCGGCGGCCACATTCAGGGCGTTTTGCAGCGTAGCTTCCAGGCTGGGCCGCTCGGCCGTGGCGCGCGCCACCGCGACGAGGTTTTCAAATAACTGCTTCTGCTCACGCAGGGCGGCCTCAGCCTGCTTTTGCGCGCTGATGTCGCGCAGCGCGATCAACTGCCCGGTTAACTCGCCGGACCGATTGATGAGCGGTGTGACCGACAGGTCGTAAGTGCGCGGCCGCTGGCCGAGCATCACTTCGGTGCGGGTCGGGCTGGTGGCGGGCTTCAGCAATGCGGGCTGCTCGGGCAGCACCAGCCGCACCGACTGGCCAATGGCGGCCTGCGGCCCGACGATCTGGTGCGCGGCCGAGTTCATATCCACCACGCGGCCAATGGTGTCGAGCACAATCAGGCCGTCGGCGCTGGCGTCGACCAGCGTGTCACGCGACACGGGCTGAAGCTCGAGCAGTTGGTAGCGCCACGCGCCCCAGGCAAAGGCCACCGTGCTTAAGATGAAGCCGGCCGGTGTCAGGTCCCAATTGGGCAGGCTGCTCTGGCCGGAGAGGTAGACGAAGTTGGCCAGCCACGGCAGCGCCACGCCCAACAGCAGCATGGCCGCCTGCCCCTGATACACGCGGGGGGCGCGCACCATGGTCAGCAGCACCAGTACGATGCCGAGCAGATTGAGGATGTAGCTATAGACGGCGAAGAACCAGAACCAGGGGCCGTGGGTCACGGCAAGCGCCATGAACGGGCCCATTTGGTCGACATGCGGGTCGGCCCAGAGCAACCCGTGCAGTTGGTTGGAGAAGGCAAGCGAGATGGTGAAGACGGGGATGATGAGCAGCACCGCCATGGCGCGCAAGTTGAGCAGCCGGTCGCGCCCGGTGAATTGCAGCGCGAACGCCAGCCAGGCCACCGGCGTCAGCGCGATGCCGACATAATCGAGCTTGGCCCACCACAGCTTGGCCTCCAGCCCAACGGCGTTGATCTCCAGCGCGTAGGCCAGGCCCCAGAGGGCGGCGGCAAGCGAAAACAGCGCGAAGAGGCCGCCGATACGCGTCCGCCGCGTCCAGCCATAGAGGGCGATGCCCAACGCACTCAACCCGCCCAGCAGCGCCGGCAGGCTGTAGGGCGTTAATTCAAATTCCACGCAATCTTTCCCCTGGCACCAGGATGAAGGTCCCTCCTATTATACTCAGGCTGCGCGGGAACGAAGACTGCCCGCCCGGTGTAGATAGGGTAGTCCAGCCGCTCGGGAGAGGCTGAGTTTGCTCGAAATTGACGCTGTGACCCGCGCCCAGCAGGGGGAGGCGGCGGGCTGGGAAGTGATTGTCGAAACCCACCAGGCGGCCGTCTTTCGGCTGGCCTACCTGCTGCTGGGCGACGCGGCTGACGCCGAAGACGCCGCGCAGGAGACGTTTGTGCGCGCCTACCACGCGCTGGCCCGGTTCGAGGCCGGCCGCCCCTTGCGCCCGTGGCTGCTGCGCATTGCGGCCAACCTGGCCCGCAACCGCCGCCGGGCGCTGGGCCGCTATCTGGGCGCGTTGCAGCGAGCCTTCGCGGCCGAGCCAGAGCACGCCCGCCCGCCGCTGGTGGAGCAGCTTTCGGCCCAGCAGGCCGAGGCCCAGGCGCTGTGGCAGGCCGTGCGCCGCCTGGCCCCGGCCGACCAGCAGGTGCTGTATCTGCGCTTCTTCTTAGAGCTGCCCGAGGCTGAGATGGCGGCGGCCCTGGGGGTCGCGCCCGGCACGGTCAAGAGCCGCCTGCACCGGTCTCTCAAGCGGCTGCGCGCCGTGATCGAGTCCGACTATCCCGACCTGCGTGAGAAGTTTCCAGCATGAGTAGTGAGCCAGCTGCGCCGCTGACCGATCCGGTGTTTGACCCTGCCGACCCATGGGCCGGTCGTCTGGCGGGGGTGGCGCGCGCGCTGCCCTATCCGCCGACGCCCGCGCTGGCGGCCCGGCTGCGCCCGCCCCAACCGGCGCGGCGCGTTGTGCCCGCCTGGGGCTATGCCGTGGCCCTGGCCGTGGCGCTGGCGGCGCTGCTGCTGGCCGTGCCCAGCACGCGCGCGGGGCTGCTGGAATTCATCCAGATCGGGGTGGTGCGCTTGCAGTTCGGGCCGACGGCCACACCGAAGGCGGTCTTCAGCCCAACCGCCACGCCCGCCCGGACCCCGCGCCCGACGCTGACGCGGGCGCCTTCCGCCACGCCGCTCGGCTCGGTGCTCGACCTGGCCGGCGAAACTACGCTGGCCGAGGCGCGCGCGCAAGTGTCGTTCCAAATTCCGCTGCCAAGCTACCCGGCCGACCTGGGCGCGCCCGACCGCGTGTTTGTGCAAGACCTGGATGGCGCGGCCGTGGTGCTGGTTTGGCTCGACCCAGACGACCCGGCCCGCGTGCGCCTGACGCTGCACGTGCTGAGCGCGCCGGCGCTGCCCGAGAAGCTGATCTACGCCGTGATGAAGGATTCCCCACCAGGGCTGATCGTGACCGAGGTGGACGGCCACCCGGCGGTATGGACCACCGGCCCGTATGTGCTGCACACGCGCGGCGGCGGGCTAGACGAGTACCGCCTGATCGAGGGCCAGGTGTTGATCTGGAGCGCCGGCCCGCTGACCTACCGTTTGGAAACTGATCTGTCGCTGGCCGAAGCGCAGTTGATCGCCGCATCGTTGTCGTTGGTTGAATAAGGAGCCGTCATGCCTACTTATCTTCGCTGCCTGAGGGCCGCGCTGCTGCCGCTGTTGCTGGCCGCCTGTGCCGGTCCGCTCTCGCCTGCCACTGTCGCCCCGCCGCCCAAGGACACCGCTGTTCCGGTGGCTACGAATCATCCCACCGCCGCCCCGCTGGCGGCCACTTCTGCCCCGCTGCCACTCGCCGCCAACCTGCCGCTGGCCGGCTGGGACGAGAACGGCGGCGCACTCTCGCTGCGGCCGGTGGACCCGCTAACCGGCGCGGCGCTGGCCGGCGCGGGCTGGACCGACCTGGGTTCGTCCTACTACGCCGCCTTCGCGCCCGAGTGCGTCAGCCCACCCGCAGCGCTAGCGCCAGGGTGCGGCCGCACGCTGGCACTGCTGATCTTCAGCGACGACAACAGCGACCGGGGGCTGATCCACTTTGTGGACCTGCCGGCCTGGACCATGACCGAGGCGACCATCGCGATAAACAGCTACCCGCTGCTGATGCAGTTCTCGGCCGACAGCCGCAGCCTGTTAGTCACCGGCACCGACGGCGACCTGAACCACCTCACCCGCTACGACGTCGCCACCGGCGCGCTGGCCGCGCAGGTGACGCTGCCCTTCACGCCGCGCAGCGCCGCCTTCACGCCCGACGGCGCACAGGTGATGGTTTACGGCACGTCCGCCGAGGAACCCAACCAACTCAACCCGCTGGCGCAGGTGGCGCTGCTCGACCTGGCCACACTGGTGACGACCTGGGCGCTGCCGCTGCCGGCCGTGCGCGACGGCCAGTATGTGCCCGCCGATAAGATCGGCACGCAGGAGGTGTGGGCACTCGGCCAGTGGTACAGCCCGGCCGTGGTTTGGGCGCCGGGCGCGGCCACGCTCTACCTGGTGCCGGCCGACGCCGACGAACTGCTCACGGTGGACTTCGCCGCGCAGACGCTGGCCAGCGCGGCGATTGCGCCTGCTCAAACCTGGCTCGACCGCCTGCTGGCGCTAACGGCCGGCGTGGCCGAGGCCAAGATGCTCAACGGCACCACCAAGCAGGCGGTGCTGTCGCCCGATGGCGCGCGGCTGTACGTGTTGGGCTACACCATCCAGACGGTGGACCAATACACCGAGACGCCGCTGGGCTTGCAGGTGGTTGACACGGCCACCGGCGAATTGCTCGACACGGTCGACACCGCCACGCGCAACCTGAGCCTGGGCGCAGACGCGGCCGGCGCGCCGGTGCTGCTGCTGGAGGGCTGGGGCGACAGCCATTGGAGCGAAGTGCGCGCGCTGTCTGACCCGCACACGCTGCTGGCCGAGTTTCGCAACCGGGCGCTGCTGACCGGCCACTTGCCCAACGGCCAGGCGCTGCTGCTGGCGCGCGAAGACCGCGCCTACAACACGGTTTTCCATGTGATCGACCCCGCCACCTGGGGCGCGGTCGCTAAGTGGCCCACCGCCGGCTTCGCCATGCCGATCTTGCGGCCATAGAGCGAGCGCCTCTTTAAGAACAGAACAGCCGGGCCGGTCAACACCATTGACCGGCCCGGCTGTTCTGTGGCAAACGTCACGCCTCACTCGGCTGCTCAGGCGTCATTGCCGCTCTAGCCGTCCCCGAGTCTCCGGCGGCCCCCGCCTGCGCTGGGTGTCAGCGTGCGCGCGATCACGCGGTCGAGCTTGCCCATCGGGTAATCGGTCAGCGCGCGCAGCGGCACCCAGCGGCGCGGCGCAGGCGCGGGCCGCAGCCGGCCGGCCTGCCACACGCCCGGCCGCACATGCAGCGTCAGCCGAAAGTGCGTGAAGGTGTGGTGCAACGTCGGCCCGTCCGTGTCCAGCGTCACCTCCAGCCCATAGTCATCCAGCAGCGCCCGCTTCAGCACCGCGCCGCGCTCGGCCTCGGTGGCGCGCGGCGCGACGCTCACAGCCGGGAACATCCACAGCCCGCCCAGCAATTCATCTGCGGCGCGCTGGGTCAAGAGCACACGGCCGGCCTTCACCACCACGGCCGCCGCCATGGTGCGCAGCGGCTGCGCCTTGCGGGCCGGCAGCACCGGCCGCTCGGCCTGCACCCCCAGCCGGAAGGCGGCGCACTGCGCCCGCAGCGGGCACAGCAAACACAGCGGCGCGCGCGACAGGCAGATCGTCGCGCCCAGGTCCATCAAGGCCTGGTTGTAATCGGAGGCGCGGCCGGGCGGCACCAGGCTGTCGGCCAGCGCCCACAGCTCTTTCTCGCCCGCCGGCGACTTCACGTCCGTCGTCACATCAAACACGCGCGCCAGCACACGCTTGACGTTGCCGTCGAGCACGGCCGCATCCACGCCGAACGCAATCGCCGCGATGGCCCCGGCCGTGTAGCGGCCGATGCCGGGCAGCGCGCGCAGGCCCGCCACCGTGCGCGGCAGTTGGCCGCCGTGCTCACGCAGCACCACCTGCGCCGCGGCGTGCAGGTTGCGAGCGCGCGAATAGTAGCCCAGCCCTTCCCAGACGGCCAGCACGGCCTGCTGCGGCGCGGCGGCCAGCGCGGCCAGCGTGGGGAAGGCCGTCAGCCAGCGCGCATAATACGGCCGCACCGTCTCCACCTGCGTCTGCTGCAGCATGATCTCCGACACCCAAATGTGATAGGGGTCGGTGGCCCCGCGCCAGGGCAGGGCGCGTTGGTGTTTGGCATACCAGGCCAGCAAGGGCGCGGCGATGTTCGCAGACATGGTCGGGATTATACCGGCTCGCCTTGAGCGGCCGCTATTTGCCGCGATTCGGCTGATTCGGCCCAAACGCGCATTGTGGATAACACGGCCTTTTGTGGGGATAACTGCCTTAAAATGTGGATAAAAGTGTGGAAGTGCCGGCCTAATCTCTGGATAAGTGCCGACAGCGATTCGGCCTTGCAGCGACTCGCGCGCGAGTCAAAAATAAAATGGGCGGCGGTCGTTGATTCCTACCTATGCGCTTCCGCGAACACTCGGAGTCGATGCTTGCCACGCCTCCTGCCATCGGGCGCGAACCGCCGCGCGTAGGGCAGCCGTAGGGTGACGGGACCGCCACGGCTAGGCCAGCGGGGCGGCTATTACCGCCACAGGTGGCCGACTCGTCGGCTGAGTCCGGCAGTGCTGGCGGGCGCGGCGGCGGGCGGCGTGGGCGCGGCGGGCGCGGGCCGGCGTTCAAAATTCCTTAACATTGGCGGCGTCTTAAAAGAATCGAATCTTTTAATCTAAAACACCGATTCACCTTGAATGACTCTGCTCGCTCTGCTAGAATGCCCGTCACTGTCGCAGAACACGCCCAAGCGCCACACCGGCGACTCAACAACCGGTAAACTTTCCAAGACCATGGGCACGGTCGCCAGCCGCTCGATTTGATGGACCAGCCTGTTATGGGCGGGCCAACGAGCGCTTAGCCACCGGCCGCCTTTGCGTCGATTGTTACCGGCAGGCGAATCAAAATTCTGAGCGACTGGGGAGAGCACGAATGCAGCCTGAACAAATTTGGCAAGCGGCCCTCGGCCAACTTCAATTAGAAATTCCAAAAAGCACATTTGATACCTGGGTGCGCGGCACGGTGCTGCTGTCGCAGGATGACGGCGCTTATGTGGTGGGCGCCAATAACGCCTACGCCAAAGATTGGCTCGAGAACCGGCTGCACGGCACGGTCAAGCGCACGCTCAGCGGGCTGGCCGGCCGCGCGGTGGATGTGCGCTTCGTGGTCTCGCCCGCCAACGGCCATGGCCACACGAACGGCCATGGCCACACGGCCGCCGCGTCTGAAAGCTTCGCGGCCGCCGAGGCCAGCCCGACCGTGGAATACAGCAACCCAACTTCGACCGCCTCGACCCTGAACCCCAAATACAAATTTGAGAGCTTTGTGGTCGGCTCGAGCAATCGGCTGGCGCACGCCGCCACGCTGGCTGCCGCCGAAAACCCGGCCAAAGCCTACAACCCGCTCTTCATTTACGGCGGCGTCGGCCTGGGCAAGAC